>CALDLG010000115.1 GCA_937910785.1 uncultured Lachnospiraceae bacterium
TCCGTCCGCACAGGATATCGAAGATGAGAAATTCGATCTGGATTTCAGTCTGATCGTAGTGGCGGACGAAGCTCTCGATAAGGTGCTGAAGGCGGTCAGGGGCGTATCCGAAATCGAAGATGTTGTTGGCGGCGTTTACGAGATCGGGCAGCATGCGGCTCCGGAGCCGGCGGAAGAGACAGGACCGGCAGAAGAAAAGGCGGTAAAGGAAGAACCGGCGGTCAGGGAAGAGCCTGTGAAGGCGGCTCCCGTAAAGGAAGCGCCCGCGAAAGCGGAAGTGCAGAAGGCAGAGGTACAGAAGCCGGCGGAACCTGCCGCGGCGGCGCCGAAAGCTGCGCCTGCGGGAAAGAACGACAAGAAGCCGTCATCGGGAAAACCGATCGTCAACAGAACGGTAAGGGTCGATATCGAAAAACTGGATACGCTGATGAATCTTGTCAGCGAGCTGATCATTGCAAAGAACTCCCTTGTTTCGGCTTCCGCAACGGTAGAAGGAAATGCCAGTTCGGAAGTGAACGATCAGATCGAATATCTGGAGAGCGTTACGACATCGCTTCATGAATCCGTTATGAAAGTGCGAATGGTGCCGATCGAGAGCGTGGTAACCAAATTCCCGCGTATGATCAGGGATCTGTCCAAAAAACTGGATAAAAAGATGGAACTGTATATGTCCGGTGAGGAAACGGAACTTGACCGTACGGTAGTGGATGAAATCGGTGATCCGCTGATGCATCTTTTGCGGAATTCCGCAGATCATGGACTCGAGTCCGCAGAAGTCCGTAAGGAAAGAGGAAAGCCGGAGGTTGGCTCCATTTTCCTGGATGCTTATCAGGACGGCAATAACGTTGTCATCGAGGTAAGGGATGACGGTAACGGTATCGATACGGAGTCCGTTAAGAATAAAGGAATCGAGCGCGGTGTTATTACACCGGAGCAGGCGGAGATCATGACAGAGAAGGAAATTATTGATCTGTTATTCAATGCCGGATTCTCAACGGCCAAAACAGTATCCGATGTTTCCGGAAGAGGTGTCGGCCTGGATGTTGTAAAATCGAAGATTGAAGCGCTGAGCGGCGAAGTGGAGGTTAAGACAAAGCTTGGGGAAGGCAGTACATGGATCATCAGACTGCCCCTGACGCTTGCTATCATTCAGGCGCTTATGGTTGTTATCGGAGGCGAAAAGTATGCGATTTCCCTCGGTTCCATCCAGACGCTGGAGGACATTCCCGCATCGGATGTGAAACTGGTACAGAATAAAGAGGTGATTCATCTCAGAGATATTGTAATCCCGCTCATTCGTCTGACAGAGATTCTGGATATAGAGAGCACGAAAGACCCGAATGAGAATCTTGTTGTAGTTATCGTAAAGAAGGGTGACAAATATGCCGGCCTGGTAGTTGATGAGCTGATCGGACAGCAGGAAATTGTTATCAAGTCCATGGGCAAGTATATCAACAAGTGTAAGATCATCAGCGGCGCAACCATTCTCGGCGATGGCGAAGTGGCACTGATTCTGGATGCGAACGCACTGATTTAAGGGAAGGAGATACGGTAGAATGGAAGAATTAAAAGCGGTTAATGATAATACGGTACAGTACATTGTTATCAGGCTGGGAGAAGAACAGTACGGCATTGATATCAAATACATCGATAATATTCTGAGAATGCAGAAGATTACAAGAGTACCCAAGGTCGCTCCTTATCTGAAAGGCGTTATCAATCTGCGCGGTGAAGTCCTTCCCGTCATGAGCATCCGTATTAAGATGGGACTGGATGCGGATGTGGTTACCAAGTCCAGCCGGATCATTGTGATTAAAATGGAACAGCAGGGCATGATAGGTATTATTGTGGACGAGGTAAAAGAGGTAGTCACGCTGGAGACGGAGCGGATTGAAAAAGTGGCGTATGCGTCCAAAGATGAGAAAGATAATTTTATATACGGAATTGGAAAATATGAGGGCGGCCTGATATCCCTTCTGGATCTGAATCTGGTCGTGCCGGAAAATTCTTAGGAGGTTTATTTGTGAGTGAATTGAATTTTGACGAAATGTCTCAGGAATATTTCGATATTCTGAGAGAGCTGGGAAATATCGGTGCGGGAAATGCGACGACTGCACTGGCGCAGATGCTGCAGTGCAAGGTGGATATGTCGGTGCCGAAAGTTGGTCTGCTGGAATTCAGGGAAGTGGGCGAGGCGATGGGCGGCGAAGAACAGATTATGGCCGGTATTTATCTTGGCGTGGAAGGAGATATAACCGGAAGTATTATGTTCCTTCTGGAAAAAAATTCCGCCAGATTTCTTGTATCAAAACTAATGGGAATGGAAATGGAAGGGGAAGAATTTTCGGAAATGGAGTTTTCTGCCATGAAGGAGGTAGGAAATATCATTACCGGAGCGTATCTGAATTCGTTGTCTTCCCTGACAAATCTGAAGATATTTCCGACAGTGCCGGATGTTGCGGTAGACATGGCAGGCGCGATTATGAGCGTGCCCGCAATACAGTTCGGCGCGGTGGGGGACAGAATGCTTTTGATACAGACTCAGTTCTTTGATGAAGTGGCGATTGACGGGTATTTTATTTTAATTCCGGATTTGGAGTCATATAGTAAAATCTTATCAGCATTAGGCATGTCTGTTTGATGATGAAAATTGAAGGTGGGAGATTCAGGAAATGGCTGAGGTGATAAAGGTCGGTATGGCCGATTTAAATGTATGTGTGAGTCCTAATGGGATTACGACGCTTGGACTTGGTTCATGCGTAGGAATTGCGGTGAGAGACCCGGTGACAAAAATCGGAGGACTGGCACATATTATGCTTCCCGATAGCACTGCGATCAGAAATAACAGTAATATTCCTAAATTTGCCGATACCGGGATAGAGGAACTGGTAAAAAGAGTGGTTGCTAAAGGGGCAAACAGAACGAGATTAGTTGCTAAAATTGCAGGTGGAGCGCAGATGTTTTCTTTCCAGGGCGGTAATTCCGAGGCTACCCGCGTAGGGGAAAGAAATGTGGAAGCGACCAAAAGAAAGCTTGCGCAGTTAAAAATACCGATTCTGGCGGAAGATACGGGAGCGAATTATGGCCGGACCGTTATTTTCTATCCGGAAACGGGGGATTTTGTCATTCGTGCGGTAGGAAAACCGGAAAAAACGATATAAAATGCCGATGAACGGCGGAATGAGTGGTAAAATTGAAAAAAGAAGAACAGGAACAGGAAGCGCAGGAGCAGGCAGAACAGACCGGGCTGGAATTGATAACCGACCTCGCCGAGCTGGAAAGGGCGAGGGCCAGGGAACGTGAGCTGGAAGAGCAGAGAGCGGCAATAAGGGCAAAAAAGAGAAGGCTGATACCGCCTTTTATCATGCTTTTTGCCGGAGCGCTGGCCAGCATTACTATGTATATGCTGCATTATAAGTCATATGATATGCTTGTTATATTGTTATTGGTGTTAATTGGTTTTTATATAGCGGGCGAGTTACTGAAATGGATGTTGGACCGCTTTGAATCACAGATTGAGGCGGAGCGCAGGGAAGCGGGTGAAGTATTCGAGAAAGAGCTTGATGAAGCAGACGGCATGGAAAGATCAAAGGAAGCCGCAAAATCGATACAGGAAAAAGAACTGAGCCGGGATGATGAGGAATTGATTTTCTGATAAAATGCTCAGTATAGTGGGGAAATGTGATGGACGAAGCAGGCAGAAAGAAACTTTGGGAAGAATATGACAGGACCAAATCTTCAGCAGTGAGAGAAAAAATCATATTAGAGTATGCCCCGCTTGTAAAGATGGTTGCAGGCCGGTTGAGCATGTATCTTGGATATAATGTGGAATATGAGGATCTGGTCAGTTATGGCATTTTTGGTTTGATCGATGCGATTGATAAGTTTGACGCATTAAAGGATGTCAAATTTGAGACATATGCCAGTCTGCGTATCAGAGGAGCGATTCTGGATCAGATTCGGAAAATGGACTGGATTCCGAGAACCATCAGGCAGAAACAGAAGAAAATCGATACGGCGATCCGGGAGATTGAGAGCAGATGCGGAAGAAGCGCGAGAGATGAGGAAATTGCGGAGAATCTCGGAATTTCCAATGACGAATATATCGACTGGCAGTCCCAGATGAAAATTACGAATGTCATTTCCCTGAATGAATTTCTCGAACAGGGGAGTGAGATTCCAAATGACAACAGTTTCAACCGTAACGCGCAGTTCGATGAACCGGAAGAAGTGATCGAACGGGATGAGCTGAAACGGATTCTGGCGGGAGCACTTGAACTTCTGACAGAAAAAGAACGGAAGGTAATCGTGCTGTATTATTATGAGGATCTTACGTTAAAGGAAATAAGCAGCATTTTGGAAGTATCGGAGTCAAGGACTTCACAGCTCCATACAAGAGCTTTACAGAAAATGAAAAGTAAACTAGGACATTATATGGGCATTCTTACGGAACGATCATAAGCGTTATGGAACAGTGCCCCAAATGCGAGAGGTGCACATGAACGGATATTTTAGACTGATTCACGAAGAAGGAAAGACCGGTATCCAATTGATTCCTCCCACAGAGGGCGGGGACGCTGTTTCCGTAAATGATGTGACAGAATACCTGTCACTGAAAAATATTGGTTATGATAAGAGCATGCTTTACAGGGCGATTGAGGCTTCCGGAGAGAAGAAGATAGCGATTCTTTTAGAGAAGCGAACGACTCTGGTGGAGCGGGAATGCTTTAAATTAACGATAACGCCCGATAATATGCGGGCGTATGTCAGGTTTTATGCGCCTTCGATCGGCGGTGAAGAAATGACGGCGGATGAGCTGGTTCAGGATCTGGAGATCAGGGGAATTAAGCATGGGATTCTGAAGGATAATATCCATGCCTGCTTCCAAAAGCGGCGGGATTACTGCAGGGATATCCTTGTTGCGGAAGGGACGGAACCCGTACATGGAAAGGACGCCTATATCCAGTATTACTTTAATACGGATAAAAAGGCGAAGCCGGCTCTGAAAGAAGACGGAAGCGTCCGGCTTATCCGCAGGGCGGAAACACCTAAAGA
>CALDLG010000116.1 GCA_937910785.1 uncultured Lachnospiraceae bacterium
GATCTTTCCGTCCTTGACTTCAATCTTCCCGTCCATCTGCGCATAATAAAACTCTTCTTCCCGGCGGATTCCCTTGCCGCGCATCGGCGGCAGATCATGATAAAGTTTGCCCGGAATCACATTTCCAAGCACCGTACAGCCGTCTGTCGATGGAACCGCCCGGTGATAAACCGCCACCTTCTGCCCGGCCTTCACATTGGGCAGCGCACTGATATTGGTATAATCAACGGAGCCGTCTTCTCTGATCTTCGGCGCTCCGTATTCCTCCGGCTTAAAAAGATATTCGAAGTAGCCGTTCTCGCCATCCTGCACTTCCCATCCTCTGGCCACCAGAATTTCCCGTTCGTATACCTGTTTTTTGATAATGGCGGAAAGATTGGACTGATGAAGCCCCTCTATCACGCCCTTCGACGCAAGATAATCAATCAGTCCCTGCTTCGTATATTCCATATCCTGTTCCGGCGGCGCCAGATAAAGCCACGCCGCCATTTCATCTTCATCCACTTTCAGATAGGTTCCCTGAGCCAGCGTGCTTTCTTCTTCCCCGGCAACAATATTCTGAGGCGCAGAAACTTCAGGCTCAGCCGTTTCTTTCAGCTTCGCCATCGCAAGTTTTAACCTATCCAGCTGCTCAGAAGAAAATTGTGTGCTCACGCGCCTCACCTCCTAACGCCTCTTTAATACATTCTATACCAAAAAATCTTTTATTTCCAGTCCCTGCGGCATATTTTTATCACCTAAAAAAATATCTGTCACGACAGCTGTGCGAGGCGACTTTCCACCTGTTCCATCATCTGCTCATATTTTTCCAGCTTAGCCCGCTCTTCCGCGATCTTTTTATCCGGCGCTTTTGACAGAAATCTCTCATTGCCAAGCATGCCGTTTACGCGCGCAAGCTCACCCATAAGACGCTTCTTCTCCTTCGTCAGACGCTCGATTTCCTGTCCGATATCAACAAGCTCCGCAAACGGGATATAAAGCGTCGCGTTCGGAATCACAACGGAAACCGCATCCTCTGCGATGCCGGACCGGTCTGTCTGAATCGTCAGCTCGGAAGCTCCCGCAAGAGAAGTCATAAACAGCTTTCCTTCCTCAAAAACATTCCGCACCGCTTCTTTTTCACTGACAACGTAAACGGCAGCCTTTCTGGAAGGCGCAACATTCATCTGGGTGCGCACGTTTCGAATGCCGCGTACGGCCTCCTTCATCAGCTCGATCGCCGACTCCTCTTTCGCAAAATGACGTTCTTCCTGATACCGGGGCCAGCGGGAAATCATAATCGATTCCTCTTCTGACTGCACCGTACGGAAAATTTCCTCCGTCACAAAAGGCATATAAGGATGCAGCAGCTTCAACGCATCTGTCAGCACATTTTTCAAGGTCCAAAGGGCCGCTGTTTTTCCCTGCCCATCCGCCTCTTCCTTGCTGTACAGACGCGGCTTCACCATCTCGATATACCAGTCACAGAACTCATCCCAGATAAAATCATAAACCTTCTGAACCGCGATGCCGAGCTCATACTGCTCCATATTGTCCGTTACGTCGCGGACAAGCGTATTCAGTCTGGAAAGAATCCATTTATCCGCCGGCTCCAGCCATTCCTTTACTTCATGATATGAAATTTCCCATCCTTTTGCTCCGGTTTTCTCTTCCGCCTGCTCCATATTCATCAGGATGAAACGGGAAGCGTTCCATACCTTATTGGCGAAATTCCGGCTTGCCTCCACTCTTTCGTTATAGAAACGCATGTCGTTTCCCGGCGCATTGCCGGTAATCAGTGTCAGACGCAGCGCATCCGCGCCGTACTGATCGATAATCTCCAGAGGATCGATTCCGTTTCCGAGAGACTTGCTCATCTTACGTCCCTGGGAATCCCGCACAAGTCCATGGAACAGCACCGTGTGGAACGGCTTTGCCTTCATCTGCTCGTAACCTGAGAAGATCATACGGATTACCCAGAAAAAGATGATATCGTAGCCCGTCACGAGCACGTCCGTAGGATAAAAATAGGCAAGCTCCTCGGTTTTTTCCGGCCAGCCCAGCGTGGAAAAGGGCCAGAGCGCAGAGGAAAACCATGTATCAAGCGTATCCTCATCCTGCGTAAAATGTTTTCCTCCGCATTTCGGGCAGACCTCCGGCATCTTTTTATCCACCACAATTTCGCCGCAGGCATCACAGTAATAAGCCGGAATCCGATGTCCCCACCATAACTGCCGGCTGATGCACCAGTCTCTGATATTATCCGTCCAGTTGAAGAAGGTCTTGTCCATCCGCTCAGGAATCAGCCTGATCTCTCCGCTTTTCACCGATTCCACCGCAGGTTTGATCAGCTCGTCCATCTTCACAAACCACTGCTTTTTAATCAATGGTTCAATGGTCGTTCCACAGCGGTCATGGGTTCCTACATTATGGGAATAGTCTTCGATCTTAACGAGAAGACCCTCCTCCTTTAGCTCTTCCACGATCCGTTTTCTCGCCTCATAACGGTCTAATCCCTCATATTTCCCGCCGTTTGCATTGATCGTCGCGTCATCGTTCATAATATTGACTTCCGGCAGATTGTGCCGTTTGCCCACCTCAAAATCGTTAGGGTCATGAGCCGGGGTAATTTTTACAACGCCCGTACCGAATTCCATATCCACGTATTCGTCCTCAACGACCGGAATCGCCTTATTCACGATAGGAAGCCAAACCATACGGCCTTTCAGATAAGCATACCGTTCATCCTTAGGATTGACCGCCACCGCCGTATCGCCTAACATCGTCTCCGGACGTGTCGTCGCAAATTCCAGAAACTCCGTTCTGCTCGGCTGACCGTTCTCATCCACGAGCGGATATTTGATATGCCAGAAATGGCCCGCCTGCTCCTCATATTCCACTTCCGCATCAGAAATAGACGTATTGCAGACCGGACACCAGTTGATGATCCTGCTTCCTTTATAAATCCAGCCTTTCTCATGCATCTTGCAGAAAACTTCCGTAACCGCCTTATTGCAGCCCTCGTCCATGGTAAAACGCTCTCTCTCCCAGTCGCAGGAGGAACCCAGTTTTTTCAGCTGGCCGATAATACGCCCGCCGTATTCTTCCTTCCACTCCCAGGCGCGTTTTAAAAAGCCTTCCCGTCCCAGATCTTCCTTGGAAACGCCTTCTTCCTTCAGCGTTTCAATAATCTTTACCTCCGTCGCGATGGATGCATGGTCCGTTCCCGGCTGCCAGAGCGCGTTATACCCCTGCATCCTTTTAAACCGGATCAGAATGTCCTGCATCGTATTGTCGAGCGCATGTCCCATATGAAGCTGGCCTGTAATATTCGGCGGCGGAATCACGATGGTAAAGGGTTTCTTCGTCCGGTCCACCTCCGCGTGGAAATATTTCTTCTCCATCCACTTTTCATACAGCCTGTCCTCTATGCTCTTCGGATCATAGGTCTTTGCGAGTTCCCTGCTCATAAATGTTTTCCTCCTGTTCTGCCTGTTGATTTCCTGATGAAAAAACAAAATGCCTTCGGCATTATGTTTGGAAGAACCTTCGGTTCTTCCACGCTGTGTCGAATTTTCCTGTCACAGAACAAAATGCCTTCGGCATTATGTTTGGAAGAACCTTCGGTTCTTCCACGCTGTGTCAAAATTTCCTGTTACGGTTCAGGTGTCAAAAGGTGGGCTAAATAAACTGTAAAGGCAGATTGCACAAAATATTCGCGCCGCTGTCTTGCGCAGGA
>CALDLG010000117.1 GCA_937910785.1 uncultured Lachnospiraceae bacterium
GAGCCCGAGTACGCAGTCCGGCTTCATAATAATCTGTGCCGCAATGATATCCGCCGCCTTCCGGCTCATATCGTCATAGTCTCTGGTTCTGATTATTCTCATGATTCACTCTCCTTATACTGCCATACCCCATATGATTACTCAGATATGCAGAATGGCTCCGAAGAGCCATTCTGCATATTTTTTTCTTACTTAAAGCATTTTCTTCATTTCATCCGCTACAAACTGTACTTTCGTTCCGATAATAACCTGAACCGTACTCTTGCTGGGTCTCATAACGCCTGCAACGCCTGCGGATTTGATCTTCTTTTCGTCCACTTTCGTGTAATCCTTGATTTCCAGACGAAGTCTTGTAATGCAGTTATCCAGAGAGGTTACGTTTCCTTTTCCACCGAGACCTTCCAGAATAACCGATGCCACCTGTGTAAAATTGTCATTGGAAAGAACTACTTTTTTCTCAGCTTCCACGTCATCATCTTCTCTGCCGGGTGTCTTTAAGTCAAATTTAACAATCACAAACCGGAATACAAGATAGAATACTACAAACGCCGCAAGACCGAGCGGAAGAATCAGCCATGTACTCTGTGCCGCCGGCAGCGATGCTGAGAATACAAGGTCGGTCGCGCCTGCTGAAAAACTGAAGCCTGCCCGGAAGCCTAACAATACCGTAATCACTGTGAAAATACCATATAACAGCGCATATACAACATACAGGCCGGGAGCCAGGAACATAAATGCGAATTCAAAAGGTTCCGTAACACCGCAGACAAACGCACAAAGCGCTGCGGAAGCTACCAGACCGATTGCAATTTTCTTTTTACCTGTTTTGGCCGTATGTACCATTGCAAGCGCCGCACCGGGAATACCGAACATCATACAGGGGAAGAATCCTGACATATACATACCAAGACTCCAGGAAACATCCGCGCTCGTGCTTCCTGCCCAGAAATGTTTCAGATCGCCGAGGCCTACCGTATCAAACCAGAATACATTGTTCAATGCATGATGTAAACCGGTCGGAATCAACAGTCTGTTTAAGAACGCGTAAATACCTGCGCCTATCGGGCCAAGTCCTACAATACCGTTGCCAAGTGCAAGCAGCAGACCGTAAATAATCGGCCATACAAACAGCAGAATCGCAGAAGCAACAATAGCTACAACGCCGGAAATAATCGCAACGCAGCGTTTGCCGCTGAAAAACGATAACCAGTCCGGAAACTTTGTGTTCTTAAACTTGTTATAGCAGCTCGCACCGATGATACCGGAAAGAATCGCGATGAACGGATTGGCAATCGCTGAAAAAGCAAGTGTTTTATTCGCATCTTCCGCGATAGATGGCATAATTGTCGTAACCGACCCTACGGAAAGCAGGTTAGTGATCATCAGCCATGATGCCATAGCTGCAAGAGCCGATGTGCCGTCATGGTCGTCGGACATACCGACGCCGACGCCGATTACGAAAAGAATCGCCATGTTGTCAATTAATGCGCCGCCCGCTTTTACCAGGAAAAATCCCAGTTTGGGCAGAAAACCGACAATATCGCCGCCCTGCATGGTAGCCGGACAAAGCGCATATCCGATTCCCATCAGAATACCGCAGATTGGCAGACATGCAACCGGGAGCATCAGTGATTTACCCAGTTTTTGTAAATATTTCATCATACTAAACCTCCATTTCTGCTCAGCCCTCGAATCCGGGCGCAAGCACAATATTTGCAAGGCAACAGGTTTCTCTGTGAAAAATTAATTTTTCGCAGCAGCTTATCTCCTTGTTCTGGTTTACAGGTTCTCAGCAAAAAATTTCTGAATCGCCTCAAAAGCAGCCTCTTCATCCTCTCCTTCAATCTGACAGGTGACTTCCGTTCCCTGTGTGATTCCAAGGCTCATAAGCATGATCAGCTTTTTGGCATCGCAGCTTTTGCCATTGCCGCTTACGGTAATTTTACTCTGAAAACCCGCCGCCTGTTTTACCAAAAGGCCGGCCGGTCTCGCATGTAATCCTACCGGGTCTTTAATCACATACTGAAACTCTTTCATTTTGTAACCCACTCCTTTCATGGCCATGCGGCTCTGATCTATTTTTTCAGATTCAGAATAGCATCGCCCTGCGCAACGTCACCGGATTCCGCCATCTGAATCTCGGAAAAATCATCCGGATTACAGACGATAACCGGCGTGATCACATCATAGCCCGCTTCCTTGATCTTCTCAATATCCGCTTCCATCAGAAGATCTCCCTTTTTGACATCCTGACCGTCAGCTGCATGGATGGTGAAATGTTCCCCCTTCAGATTCACCGTATCGAGTCCGACATGAATCAGGACCGCCGCACCGTTATCGCCCGTTACCGCCGCCGCATGCCCTGTCGGGAACATTGTCGTGACTTTCCCGTCTACCGGCGAACAGATCCGGCCATCGGAAGGAATAACCGCAGCTCCTTTTCCCAGAACTTCTTCGCTGAAAGTCGGGTCATTCACTTCTTTGATGCTGACGAGGCGGCCCGCCATCGGTGAACCGATCTCGATGCAGTTGCCCTTGCCCAAAAGATTTTGAAAAAGCTTCATCTG
The DNA here is from genome assembly GCA_937910785.1 of uncultured Lachnospiraceae bacterium. GTDB lineage: Bacteria > Bacillota > Clostridia > Lachnospirales > Lachnospiraceae > UBA3282. The sequence continues at coordinate 2,568 of CALDLG010000117.1, forward strand.
CTCTCCTCCTTTCCTTTAAGTTTCCGAATCCCCTTAATTTTGTATAAAAAAAGACCGGATTTTATAAATCGCCCTTAAAACATTCATAAAATCCGGTCTTCTTTGCTCCTTTACTACGACCGCCAATTTTTTCTACTGTTTTCATTTGTTATTATAGCAATATGTACAACAGAAGTCAACAAAATATTATTTTATTCGATAATATGTCTGTTTTATCCATTTTGTCGTTGTTCTTTTTGTGCATATAGCATAATATTTGCAAATGCATTCTTGATTCGCATATTTTATTATATCGATATATTATATGATCGGAAGACGAAATATATCACTGTCTTCCATAGTCGCTTTCGCGGATACCTCCCGACTCCAATAATAATTTTCGAACCTGTCTTTATATTTTCTTACAGCATGTCACGGCTAACGCTCCCGGTCCGATATGACAGGATACGCTTAATGACAGCGGGTCCATATAAATATCGAAACCAGGGAAGGCAGCCCGGACTTCTTCCCGGAACTGTTCTGCCGCTTTCAGATCATAGGTATAGGCCATCGCCAGACAGATGTTATCCGGCGCAGCGCCGCCGAAGCGATTGTTCATATCATTCCGGATGGCATTGATCATAATGGTTTTCCCCTGAGAAACCGTACGTGCCTTGGCAAAAGCATCCAGTTTTTCACCCTGAATCTGCAAAACAGGCTTTAATTTCAGGATCGTGCCAAGCGCTGCCGCCGCCGGCGTGATACGCCCGCCTTT
>CALDLG010000118.1 GCA_937910785.1 uncultured Lachnospiraceae bacterium
TTTTCTGGCGAGCCGTTATTCCGGCACCGGGAACGGTACGGTCATGAACTGGGTAATCGGAAACGAGATCAACGCAAGAAGCGAATGGAATTATATTCAGTATATGGATACGGAGAGTTATGTGGAGGAATACGCGAAGGCATTCCGCATTTTCTATAACGCGATTCTGAGTATCAATGCGAATGCCAGAGTTTACATATCGCTTGACCAGCAGTGGGGAAAAAGCCTGTATTCCAATAACGGTTACGGTTCCAAGGAAATTATGGATGAATTTAACCGAAATATCAAAAACGGAGGAAATATCGACTGGGGCGTGGCGCAGCATCCCTATAATTATCCGTTGACGAGCGCCAAGGCATGGAGCACGTCGGGGAGAGCGGGAACTTATATCGTGGATTCCGAAACGACGCCGGTTCTTTCCATCCGGAACATTCATGTGCTGACGGATTATCTCCAAAAGGAGGAATTCCGGACGGAATCAGGTGAGGTGCGTCATGTCATTCTGAGCGAGATGGGATATACGTCCACACAGGGACAGGATCTGCAGGCGGCATCCTTCGTATATGCTTATAAGGTGATAGAGGCGAATCAGTATATTGACAGCATGCTGTTTTCCAGGGAGACGGATGCGGCGCCCGAAGTGGCGCAGGGCCTTGCGCTTGGAATCAATACGCAGAGCGGCGGCCGCAAATCCATCTATGATGCCTATAAATATGTGGATACCGATCAAGCGGCGGCGCATACCGATTTTGCACTGCGGATTATCGGAATTTCCAACTGGAACGAAGTGATTCGGAATCATTAAAAAGATTTTGTTCAGAAGAGCTGTTCGATTAAATGCTGATAAATAAGCTGGTTTTTTCGCTGCCAGTTATCGCAGATGGCGGAGGCCGTCTCCTCATCGGGAACCGAAAGAGTGATATCGACCAGGCGGATATTCCGCTCCGATGCGGTCAGATGGGCCTCGTATTCGCCGGAAGTGGATTTGTAATAATCGGCAAGAACGGAAACCTCATTCCGCATCTCCATGGCATTTTCGCGAAAAAAAGAGTCAATCTTTTCTCTCGTGGAACTGCTGATGCGGTTTTGAAAAAGGTAGAGCGTCTCTCTGCCCTCTTCCGTAATGGCAAGGAGCGTGCGGTTTCGGACGGATTTGGTGGAAATCATTTCCGAAGCCGTCAGTTCCGCGAAAACCTGCTGTAAGGTGAAGAAATCCATATATTCTTTTTCCAGAATAAAATCGGCAATCTGCGCTTTCGTGATCGGAAAGGCGGCGCGGTTTAACATATAAAGAACGATCAGCTTATAGAAAATCAGGACGTCCTGGTTCATCGTATCGAGATTAACCGGTTCGGTGCGCATCGGTTCCTGCTTTCTGTTCATAAAGATCTCCCTTCTAAAGTCAGTTCAGACGGCCCTGAAAAGTCCGCCGGATTTTCATTTCATGATGCAGAGAATTTAAAACTTCTTTTTTGCGCAGACTCCAGAGAGGAGCCAGCAGCAACTCTTTTGCGCCGTCTCCGGTCAGTCTGTGAACGACGGTTTCGGGTGATAAATGTTCCAGACAGTGAATCAGAATGTCCAGATAGGCTTCTTTGCTCAGAACGGAAAGTGTTCCGTTTTGAAAGAGCGTTTCCAGACCGGTTCCCTTTAAAACATGAAGAAGCTGTAATTTCACGCCCCATATGCCGGTATGATTCAGATAGTCAATGGTTGCGAGGACATCCTGTTCCGATTCTCCCGGAAGTCCGATGATGAGGTGGACAATGACGGGGATGGAGGCGGCATGCAGCATTCTGACAGCGTTGTCAAAACAGGGCAGATCATAGCCGCGTCTGATAAAACGGGCGGTTCTCTCGTGAATCGTCTGTAGTCCCAGTTCAATCCAGACAAACTTGTCGGGAAATTTCCGCTTGATATCGACTAATAAAGTCAATATTTCTTCCTCCAGACAGTCCGGTCTGGTGGCGATGGAGATGCCGCGGACGGATTCTTCCGTCAGTGCGTCTTCATAGATTGTGCGAAGATAAGGGACGGGGCCGTAAGTATTCGTATAGGCCTGAAAATAAGCGATAAAGTGATTTCCGGTCTTTTTTTCCCGAAAAAGCTTCCTGCCTGCGGCAAGCTGTGCCGGGATCGTCGGGACCGCGGCCATATCGACCGCAAAATCGCCGCTGCCGCCTGCGTGACAGAAGATACAGCCTCCGGTATCCAGCGTGCCGTCTCTGTTAGGGCAGGTCAGCCCGGCGTTCAGTGCGATTTTATAAAGCTTTTCACCATAAGTGTTTTTACAGAAAGCATCCAGAGAATAGTAGGGCTTTCCAAGCCAGTGTTCCCGCATCTGTGTCTGCGCTTCCCTTAAATTTATGCGTGGATGCAGGCCTTAACCGCTTCCGCAACGGTTTGGGCAACCTTCGGATTGAATGCTTCCGGCATCACATTGTCTTCGTTCAGTTCTTCTTCCGGTACAAGGGAAGCGATGGCGAGCGCGGCGGCCATTTTCATTTCTTCCGTAATCTGCCTTGCGCGGCCTTCCAGCGCTCCTTTGAAAATACCGGGGAAAGCGACAACATTGTTGATCTGGTTCGGGAAGTCGGAACGGCCTGTGCCGACAACGCGCGCGCCTGCGGCTCTGGCAATATCAGGCATGATTTCAGGAACCGGATTCGCCATGGCAAACAGGATGGAATCTTTGTTCATGGAAGATACCATTTCTGCGGTCACAACGCCGGGAGCGGATACGCCGATAAAAATATCGGCACCCTTCAAAGCGTCCGCGAGCGTACCGGTTTCACCTGAAAGATTGGTGATTTCTGCCATTTGTTGTTTCACAGGATTCAGATTGCCGGAGGATTTGCTGATAATGCCCCGGCTGTCACACAGGATGATATTGACAAATCCATAGTTTAGCATAAGCTTCGTGATGGCAATGCCGGCGCTTCCCGCGCCATTTACAACGACCTTACAGGCTTCCTTCTTTTTCCCGACAACCTTCAGCGCGTTGATGATGCCGGCCAGTACGACGACTGCCGTACCATGCTGATCGTCATGGAAAACGGGAATGTCCAGAGTCGCTTTCAGCCTTTCTTCTATTTCAAAGCAGCGGGGTGCACTGATATCCTCCAGATTGATGCCGCCAAAACCCGGTGCGAGATAGGTTACGGCTTTGATGATTTCTTCCGTATCCTGTGTATCCAGACAGATCGGGACCGCGTTGACGCCGCCGAATTCTTTGAACAGGACGGCTTTGCCTTCCATGACGGGCATCGCGGCATGCGGGCCGATGTTGCCGAGGCCGAGGACCGCGCTGCCGTCGGAGACGACAGCAATCGTATTGGCTTTCCATGTATAAGTATAAGCGGCTTCCGTATCCTTCGCGATCACCTTGCAGGGCTCCGCCACGCCCGGCGTATAAGCCAGCGCCAGATCATCCCGCGTTTTGACGGGGGTCTTGGAAACCGTCTCCAGCTTTCCGTTCCATTCTTTATGCAGTTCCAGTGCTTTTTCGTTTGTTGTCATATGAATAAACCTGCCTTTCCGTGATTCGGTGTCTGTGTTCCGTCCAGAGCGGAACATCTTTAGAGGGCCTTTCTCATCCGAATGAAAAATGCCGCTTCTCACACTATGATATAGTATTTGCGTTTTTTGTGCAAT
>CALDLG010000119.1 GCA_937910785.1 uncultured Lachnospiraceae bacterium
TTCTGGATGAGAGGCTGGAACTTGCCGAAAGGCTTGGAGCCGATTACGGCATCAATTCCGGCAGAGAAGATTTTATGGAGCGGGTAAAAGAGATCACCGGAGGCCGGGGATTCGATTATGTCTATGAAACGGCGGGAAATACCGTTACCATGAAGCTGGCGTTTCAGCTGGCAGCGAATAAGGCGCAGGTATGCTTTATCGGAACGCCGACAAGGGACCTTTCTTTCAGTGTGGAAGAATGGGAGAACATGAACCGGAAGGAATTTATGCTGACGGGCTCCTGGATGAGCTATTCGGCGCCCTTTCCGGGAGACGAATGGGAACTGACGGCGCACTATTTCAAAACGGGAGCGCTGCAGTTTGATGATTCCTTTATCTATAAGAAGATACCTCTTTCCAAAATCGACGAGGCGTTTGAAATGTTTAAGATGCCGGGAACGGTGAAAGGGAAGATTCTGATTGACAGTGAGGCATAAAGAAGTGAGGCAGAAAGAAAAAGAAAGGATGGGTAATGGTATGGGAGTTGAAGCTTCAAAGGTTCCGCAGATTACATTAAATACGGGAGATAAGGTGCCGTGCATCGGAATGGGGACGTTTGGTTCGGACCGTTTCAGCGCGGAGCAGGTAGCGGCCGCGGTAGCGGGAGGGCTTCGCGTCGGTTACCGGATGTTTGACTGTGCGGCATGCTATGGAAATGAGAAAGAGATCGGAGAGGTGTTCCGGGCAGCTTTTGACGAAGGGATCGTAGAGAGAAAAGATCTTTTCATTATGACAAAGGTGTGGAATGATATGCACCGTGAGGTGGAAAAATCCTGTCTGCAGAGCATTGCGGATCTGCAGTGTGATTATATTGATCTGTTTTATATTCACTGGCCGTTTCCGAATTATCATGCGCCTCACTGCGGCGTGGATTCCAGAAATCCGGATTCCAGACCTTTTTCGGCGGAGGAATTCATGGATACTTACAGACAGTGCGAAGCGCTGGTAGACAAAGGGTTGATCCGTCATATCGGCATTTCCAATATGACAATTCCCAAGATGGAGGCCGTGATCGATCAATTCCGGATTAAACCGGCGGCCTGTGAGCTGGAACTGCATCCCTGTTTTCAGCAGCAGGAGATTTTCGATTATTTAAAGGCGCATGATATCCAGCCGGTAGGTTATATGCCGATTGGGTCTCCCCAGAGGCCGGAGCGGGATATGGAACCGGAAGATATTGCGGATATGAAGGTTCCCGAATTTGCGGCGATTGCGGAGGCACATCATGTCCATCCTGCAATCATTGCCTTGAAATGGGCGATTCAGAGAGGGCAGATTCCGATTCCTTTTTCCACACATAATTATGAGGCAAATCTGGAGGCGACCGTAACGGAGCCTCTGACAGAGGAAGAAATGCGGATTATTTCCACGCTTGAGAAAAATAACCGGCTTGTCAAGGGACAGGTATTTCTGTGGCCGGGGGCAACGGACTGGCATGATCTGTGGGATGAAGACGGTATAATCTGCCAGTAAGGCAGTCGGAAAGAAAGGTTGGAAGAATCAGTTATGGATGCAATGAGGGCAATGTTGGAAAAAAGAAGACAAGGCATGAAATTTGCCGGAATTCCTTCTTTTTGTACGGCGAACGATCTGGTCATAGAGGCCTGTCTGAAACAGGCGCAGCGGTTTGGAGATTATGTGCTTGTGGAGGCAACTGCCAATCAGGTGAATCAGTTTGGCGGTTATACGGGGATGCAGCCCGCAGATTATCGGGATTTTGTTTATGAAATAGCGAAGAAGTCCGGCTTTCCGAAAGAGAAGATTATTCTCGGAGGAGATCACCTTGGACCGTTAACCTGGCAGAATGAGCCGGAGAAGGAGGCAATGGAGAAGGCGGTTGAACTGGTCAGGCTTTTTGTTCTGGCAGGATTTAAGAAGATCCATCTGGATACCAGTATGCGGGTTGCGGACGATCCGGCTGACCGCCCGCTTGACGATGAGACGATCGCGAGGCGGGGGGCTGTTTTGTACGAAGCGTGTGAGGCGGCTTATCAGGAGCTGCTTGGGAAGAATCCCGAAGAGGCAAGGCCGGCTTATATCATCGGAAGTGAAGTGCCGATTCCGGGAGGGGCACAGGAAGCGGAGGAGTCCGTTTCCGTAACGGAACCGAAGGATGTGGAGAGAACGTTAGCCGTTTATCAGCGGGAGTTTGAGAAACGCGGGTTAAAGGATGCGTTTGAGAATATAATCGGCATTGTCGTACAGCCCGGCGTTGAGTTCGGAGATGAGGATATCTTTCATTATAACAGGGTGAACGCCGCCGAACTGACGGAGTCCATGAAAAAGTATAACAATATTGTCATGGAGGGGCATTCCACCGATTATCAGTCTCCGAAAGAGCTGAAGGAAATGGTGGAGGACGGTATCGCGATTCTGAAAGTCGGACCGGCGCTGACCTTTTCTCTGAGGGAGGGGCTCTTCGCACTGTCCCTCATGGAAAAACAGCTTGTTTCCGAGGAAAAGCAGGCCAACTTTATGGAAGTCATGGAAGATGTGATGCTGAAAAATCCCTCCAACTGGCAGAAGCATTATCATGGAACGGAGAGGGAACTTGCGAATAAAAGAAAATACAGCTTCTCGGACAGATGCAGATACTATTTTGCGCTGCCTGAGATGAAAGAGGCGATCGGAAAACTTTTCCGGAATCTGGATGAAGTGGAGATTCCGCTCAGTATGCTGCGCCAGTATATGCCGGCCCAATATGTGAAAGTCAGGGACGGTCTTCTTCCACGAACTGCCAGAGAACTGGCGGAGGATTGCGTGGTACACTTAATAGAGGATTACAATTATGCGACAAAATTGAATTATATGACGGGAGATGTCTTCTTCTGTTAAAATGTGAATATCGTTGCATAGATTTCCGTAAATGTCGCATACCCTTTCATTGTAATTGATACAATATTTTGATATAATGAATAAAATCGATTAGAGCGAAACGTTTTGTTTTACGAAAAACCAATCATAAAAGCAAGGGGGAATTCCAATGTCATTTGTCACAACAGAGCAGATGCTGCGAACGGCTGACCGGGAAG
>CALDLG010000120.1 GCA_937910785.1 uncultured Lachnospiraceae bacterium
AGGAATCCAGATATTCCTTCTGCTTCCGGAACTCCTGATAAAAGGTGTCGAAGTCCTCCGTCTCTATCTGCTTCGCCAGCAGATAAATGCCAAAAGCCGCCGTCACGCCGATCGCCGGCGCACCGCGTACCTTCAATAAATAGATCGCGTTCCAGATCTCCTCGCCGGTCTTTAAACTGATGATTTCCGTCTTCCCCGGAAGAAGCGTCTGGTCAATAATCACCACCGCGCTGTTTTCATCATCCAATGCCACCGTTTCATAATCCCTGATGCTTTTCATAATATGTCGTCCATTTCCTTTCGTATATTCCGTATTTTAACCCATTTCTTCAAGGCGGCCGGTCATACCGGATTACCACAGCCGTTCCCTCCGCTCAGTCATGCCGGACTGCCGGCGTCGTTTCAGCGCCCGGCAATCAGGTCCGCAAACCCGGCCCCTGCGGCCCTGCGCAGATCTTCAGGCTTTAACTCGATCTGAACACCGGGCCGTCCGCCGCAGCTCAAATCCCAGGGCAGGCAGACCCGCCTGAGAAATTACCCGAAAGCAGATAATACGTCACCGGAAAAAGCTTCTCCAGCACGCCAAACAGCGGCAGATATGCCGCAAGACGAACCCACACCGGACAGCAGACGATGCATAACAGCATCAGGAGCGGGATTGCGGCCGCAATCGCTTCCTGTTTTCTCAATACTATTCTGATTATACTACAATATACAATAATAAGAAACTGATAAAAAAGGAGACTCACAATTTCTTTTCCGATTCCCCATAAAAACCCGCCTGTTCCTCCAACCGGCCGGCCAATGCTTCCAAATGCCGCATGCCCGGTTACCCCAAGCGTAAACAGCGTTACGGCAGAGGTATAAACGGTCGGTATCCATATGTTGACCATTGTAGTCACTGTTTGCGGTGCGAGGCGCAGAAAGCGCTTCTCCTCACGGTCCTTAACATCCGTCAGCAAACCGCTCAAACCGCTCAGGAAAATACAGACCGCCAGCATTCCCCGAAGGCGGAAGGAGGACGATACGGACCAAACCTCCTGTTGTTTTCCTCCGCTTTCAACATTTTCCTGCCTCTTTCCGCTGTCATTTCCATCTCTGTTTTCCTGCCCCTGATATAGAAAAGAAAAGGTACTTCCGTCCAGTAAATGTTTCTCGTATGCCGCCTGCGCAAAGGATACAATATCAGCTATGCTGTCCTGCCCTTCCGCCTTGAAAGCATCAGACCGCTCAATATAGTTTACATAATTTCTTTCCGAATACAGCGTAAAAACAATGCTCGCTATTTTTTCTTTGACTATCTCAGTCATATTCGATGAAGAGGTAACGTAAAGCGTGATCGTTTCCTGCCATGCACCGTCTTCCAGTCCCTTCCATAAATCTTCGTGCAGAAAGACGCCGCAGTCCAGTTCGCCTCTTTCCACATCCTGCCGCATCTCTTTCTCATTCTCATATAACCGGAAACGTATCATTCCTTCCTGTTCCCCCAGAATCGTCAGGAATTTCCGCCGCATTTCTTCTTCCTGTCCTTCCAACATGATTCCGGTTTCCGTTCCGGCGCTTTCGCCCTGTCCCAAACGGTCAATCAAAACTGACAGCAGCGGCATAATCAACAGAAGCAGCAGAAACGCGGGCTTTTTTATAGTCCGCTTCATCAATAGCCGGAACCAGACCCAATAAGTTTTTAATCTGATCATCATGCCCACAGCCTCCCTCCGGCCATCCGCCGGCGTGCGATTCCGTATGCCGCGGCTCCAAAAAGCGTCGTATAAAATAGCAGGAATCCCGCCGTTTTCCCCGAAAGTCTTCCGGAATACAGACTCCCTGCCGCATCGACCATCCAGGTCACCGGAAGAAACCGGCCGATCTTCCGCACTGCTTCCGGAAAAAAAACGGAAGGCAGAAACCCTCCTGCCAGATACTGCATCGACGCCGTCAGGAAAAATAACAGAAGAACCGCCGACGCTTCATTTCCCGCAATCTGAAACACCAGAAAAACAAAGGTCACCGCACACACCAAAAGCAACAGTGCGATACCCGCCTGCTTCATTCCGATCTTCGGCATCCATGCCCCATGTCCGGCCGCTCTGAATCCCGCTCTTACAAGTATGCCGAAAAAAAGCGCGCTGCATCCCATCCCGCATAGCCCGCACAGCCATTTGCCAAAACACTGCCTTCCCGTTCCGATTCCCTCTCTGAAAAGCTGATTTTGCAGCGCGGCAGGATTAGGCTGCATCGCCGGATAGCATGCCATACCGAGCAGCAGCAGAAAAAATATGCTGCCGGAAGCGATGCCATATTGCAGCATGGACAGACCGCCAGAAGCGGAAAGCTCCTGTGTACGGTACAGAGCCAGTCTGTCCAATGCAAAAGCAAGATTATATCTGTCAATATCCATTTCCAGAACCGACAGCTGCTCTAATGCCTCATAAGCTGCCGCCGTATCATAAATTCCGTAAATCTCCGCCTGCGCGACGCGCAGCATCCGCACCCCCGCATCCGTCAGTTCTTTAAGCAGAGCCGATTCCATACCGGCATCCTCCGGAAAGTAAACCTGCACCGGGGCATTGTTTCCGGAAAGAATCCCCTCTACCATTCCTTCGGGCAGGACAAGCGCCGCTGCCGCTTTTCCCTCCCGCAGCATGGAAAAACCTTCCTCCTCCGATACGATCAGAAACCGGCAGATCTCCGAAATGCTTTCCATTCCCTGTACAAAACCAAGCAGCAGATCTGTCAGCGGATTTTCTTCCTTTTCGATAACCGCTATCGTGATCTGCAGGGCAGGCGTCTGCCGATAAAAAAGCTTTGCCGCGCCAAAAGCCGTCACCCCAAAGACCCCCAGAAGCAATACCGCCGCAAACAGCATGGCGGGCAGCTGCCTGATCGTCCGTTTCAGTTCCGTCTTCCACAAAATGAAAGTTCTTTTTCCGATAGCCGTCCGCCTCCTTTCTTTCACATATGCCCTCCGCCCCGGGCGCCTTCCCTGTATTTCGCATGCTCCTTCCGCCTTCGGCGCTTTCCCTGTATTTCACATGCTCCTTCCGCCTTCGACGCCTTCCCTGTATTTCACATGTTCTGTCCGCCTTGGGCACTTTCCCTGTATTTCACATGCTCCTTCCGCCTTCGGCGCTTCTTCCCCACTTCATAATCCGAAAATGGAAAGCGCCTTCAGATAACGCCAGATCTTTTTCATGATGCTGTCTCTCAGATTCTGATAGGCTTCTTCGTTTATTTCAAAAAGACGAATACTTTCTCCTTCCGGAGGCTCAATTTCTTCCCGTAACGGTTTTATCACCGCGTCTCCGTTCAGTTGAAAGGTTCCGATTCGGTCAACCGAAACGGTCAATTTGTGCAGCCTGGCCGTAACACTCGTGTCAGTTTCATCATACAGAATCTCCGTATTCCATTCGACGGCAATTTTATCCGTCACATCATGTTTGTTGCCAAACACCGCCAGCAGCCGTTCATCCACTCCCAGTATCGACAAAGGAAGCTCCGTCCTCATACTGACAACTATGTCATCAATGCTGCGGTTATCTCCCAGAAAACAGATGTCTCCGGAAACTGCAAACTCGATTCTTTCCTCATCCTTCCCTATGGAAAGAACAATCGGCTTTTCCGGGGAAATCCGAATAATCCGGTCCGTCTTTTCCTCGACAGAAATGATCACTGCAATATCCTGCCCGCTTTCCGTCACAATGCCGTTCTCTGCCGACAGACCGGCTAATGCCTCCATGCACTCTGCAAGTCTTGCATTGATCCAGTCTGCGGATATCGTCAGACGGTATTGACTGCATCGGTACTGCCTGTCATCCCGCTCCGGCACCTTGATATCGAGCGGTTTTTCCAGCTTTTCTATCAATACGGCTTCCTGCCAGCCTTCCAGATGCCGCGCCCACGAGACGGGATTTCTTTCCGAGAAAAAATCAAGTGAAAGCTCGCAGTCCTCCAGCTTTCCAAATATCTTCGCAAACAGAGACGCATTATACTGCTCATCGATACGGTCCGCGTCAAAGCTGAAGCTATGCTCGAAAAAATCAGGAAGCGTCAGCATAAGCTCCCGGTCCTCTCCATAAAGCTCCATTTCCATAAGCTTCACATTCCTTACACTGAGCTTCGCGTCCGCCTTCATTTTCCGCGCATCGGCGTCCCGCACCAGTGTCGTATCGATTCCCAGCGTAAAGGGCAGTTCTTCTCCGCTGAAATTACAGACGGTTGTCAGACTGATCTGGTCAAGGCCGTTTCCCGGTCCGTTTCCGGTTGCCTCTTCCCACAGTTCCTGCCACTCCTGCACTTCCTTTGCCAGATTCCCGAAGGCATGTAAAAGCGCCCTTTCCTCCGTAAAATACAATTTTACAAAAATCAAAGCCGCAACGGCAGATACCGCAATGCAGACGGCAAAAATGCCCGCCGTCATTTTCCGGTTCCACCGATGTGGCCCTCGAAGACGCTTTTTTTCTTCTATTTCCGGAATCCGGATTTCTCCCATCTGTTCCATAAGGTCGACCGTTCCCTTCATCATATATTAAGGGAATTATAACGTGTCTGGTCTGATTTTTCAATGGTGTTCCGAAAATGCCAATTATGCCCATACGCCCGCACTCTGTCGGTTAATACGTTTCCACCTGTTATGGCTCAGACAAGCCGGCTTCCGCTTTATATAACAATCAGTTGTTTCACTGAAATTTTACCATCCCAGTTCCAACAGCCAGTTATTTAACAGCTTCTCCCTGTCCTTCTCTTTTATCTTCAGGTCTTCAGGACTTATATACTCGCCCTTAATGTTACCATCTACAATATATAAGACTCTGGAACACTTCGCGGCCACCTTTGCATCATGGGTTACCAGCATAATCGTTGTTCCTTCTTTGTTTAACTTTACCAGTTCCTCCATTACCCCGTTTGACGTAGTCCTGTTCAAAGCTCCCGTAGGTTCATCCGCAAATAAAACCTCAGGCCTGTTAATCATACTTCTACAGATGCAGGCTCTCTGAAGCTGCCCTCCCGAAACTTCATTGATGTCGTTATCGGCGACGTCAATAATACCCAGCTTACGCATCAGGTTCTGTCCACGCCCAACAGTTTCCTTACGTGTTTCGTTGTTTTTGTTAGATTGAACCGCAGGTAGAATAATGTTATCCAGTACCGTTAGATTTTTCAACATGTACATCTGCTGAAAGATAAAACCCATTTCGTCAAGACGTAAGTCGGCAAGCTCTTTCTCGCTCATTTTAACAATGTTCTTTCCGCAGAATTTCACTTCCCCTGCTGTAATGCTATCCATACCGGAAACCGCATAAAGAAGAGTTGATTTCCCAGAGCCTGACGGACCCATAATTGCTACCATTTCGCCCTCAGAAACGGTAAGGTTTACATTTTTCAAAACGTTGTTCTGACGTTTGTTTACGATATATGTTTTACAGAGGTCTTTTACTTCTAAGATATTCATAATAGCTTCCTTTCTTATTCAATATTAGCAGTGTCGGATGGCTGAATCTTTCTTGTGTAAAGTGAG
>CALDLG010000121.1 GCA_937910785.1 uncultured Lachnospiraceae bacterium
GGGAACTGATCGGCAGAATTTTTGACGAGCTGCTGGAGGACGGTGTGGAAATAGATGAAATCGCCATGATCCGGAAATTTTTTTTGAAAAAAAATTTTCATTCGAATACCGCAACGGACAAGGAAAGGCAGAAAATGTACGGTTTCCTTTATCGAAAAGGGTTTCAGCCGGATGCAATCAACAGAGCGCTTTTGCTTGACATAACATGATTTTCGATGTAGAATTGATTTGTTGTAGTTTGCTAAATTAGAATGTTTTTTACAGCAATGGGGGAGCCACGCCGGGTTTTTCCATTGCGAATGCATTCTATTATAGATATGTACAATGAAAACTAAATAAGGAGGTGCTCCTGTAAATGCCTAATGGGATAGCAGTTGTAGTATCAATACTCCTCACCCTTGTGGTATCGATTCCGCTTACGGCAGTGATCGCGACCAATTATCGTAAGAAGGTCGTGGAAGCGAAGCTCGGAAATGCGGATGAGAAGGCGAGGGAAATTATTGATGAAGCTCTCAAAACGGCTGAAACGAAGAAGCGGGAAGCGTTGCTTGAAGCCAAGGAAGAAACCATTCATACCAAGAATGAGCTGGACAAGGAAATCAAGGAACGCCGGGCGGAAGCTCAGAGATATGAGCGAAGAGTTCAGCAGAAGGAAGAGAACATCGATAAGAAAGCGGATGCTATTGAGAAAAAGGAAGCAAGTCTGGCAGCCAGAGAAGAAGCATTGACCAGACAACGCGAAGAGATTGCGAAGCTGAATGAGCAAAGATTACAGGAACTGGAACGAATCTCAGGTTTGACCTCCGAACAGGCAAAAGATTATTTGTTGAAAATTGTTGAAGATGAAGTGAAACATGAAGCCGCTGTGATGATTAAGGAAGTGGAAAGCAGGGCGAAGGAAGAAGCAGATAAGAAAGCGAAGGAATATGTCGTAACAGCCATTCAGAAATGTGCTGCGGATCATGTTTCCGAGACAACGATATCTGTTGTACAGCTTCCGAATGACGAAATGAAGGGCAGAATTATCGGTAGAGAGGGACGAAACATCAGAACTCTTGAGACCATGACCGGTGTGGATCTGATTATTGACGATACGCCGGAAGCAGTCATTTTATCAGGATTTGATCCGATTCGTCGTGAGGTTGCAAGGATTGCGCTGGAGAAACTGATTGTGGACGGGCGTATTCATCCGGCCAGAATTGAGGAAATGGTTGAGAAGGCGCAGAAAGAAGTAGAAGTAATGATTAAAGAAGAGGGTGAAGCCGCTACCCTGGAGGTAGGCGTACATGGCATTCATCCGGAGCTTGTCAGATTACTCGGTAAAATGAAGTTCAGAACCAGTTATGGACAGAATGCGCTGAAGCATTCGATTGAGGTAGCTCAGTTATCCGGTCTGCTCGCAGCGGAGATGGGACTGGATGTCAGAGTGGCGAAGCGTGCAGGTCTTCTGCACGATATCGGTAAAGCCGTAGATCATGAGATGGAAGGTTCCCATATTCAGTTAGGTGTGGAGCTTTGTAGAAAATACAAGGAATCACCGACCGTTATTAATGCAGTTGAGTCTCATCATGGCGATGTTGAGCCTCAGACATTGATTGCTTGTCTGGTACAGGCTGCGGACACCATTTCCGCCGCAAGACCGGGTGCAAGACGAGAGACATTGGAAACATATACAAGCAGGTTAAAACAATTAGAAGACATTACAAACAATTTCAAAGGTGTTGATAAATCTTTTGCTATTCAGGCAGGTAGAGAGATTCGTGTTATGGTAGTTCCGGAACAGATTACGGATTCTGACATGGTATTGCTCGCAAGAGACATATCCAAACAGATTGAAGCGGAATTGGAATATCCCGGTCAGATCAAGGTCAATGTAATCCGCGAAAGCCGCGTTATCGACTACGCTAAATAGTGCACAAAACTCTGTGGAGAGATCCGCAGAGTTTTTTTTTCTGCATCCACACATTTTTTCTCTTGTTTTTGTCAATAGTTTGTAGTAGAATAGTTGGCAGTGTATGATTGTATACAATTATCCATTCGTACAAAGTACAGATTTATACTTGTGACATGGAGGAGAGAAGGAGCATGGTTAAAGTTATGAAGCCTTACAAAGAGATGAGTAAAGAGGAACTTTTGTCATTGAAAGCGGAGCTCGGAAAGCAGTTCGAAGAGGCAAAGAGCAGAGGGCTGAAACTGGATATGTCCAGAGGAAAACAGTCTACGGCGCAGCTTGATATGACGATGAGCATTATGAACGTATTCGATTCCGATTCCGTTCTCAAAACGGAAGACGGCCTGGACTGCAGAAATTACGGTCTGCTGGACGGGATTCCGGAAGTGAAGAAGCTTTTGGGGGATATGATGGGAGTACCGGCACAGAATGTAATTGTTTTCGGAAACTCCAGCCTGAGCGTTATGTATGACATGGTCTCCCACTCCGTGACACATGGTGTGATGGGCAGCACGCCCTGGTGCAAGCTGGATAAAGTGAAATTTTTATGTCCGGTTCCGGGATATGACAGACATTTTAAGATTACGGAATATTTCGGCATTGAGATGATTAATATTCCGATGACGGCCGAAGGACCGGATATGGATCTGGTAGAGAAATATGTGAGTGAAGATCCGGCAGTGAAGGGCATCTGGTGCGTTCCGAAATATTCCAATCCACAGGGAATTTCCTATTCGGATGAGACGGTCAGAAGATTTGCCCGCCTGAAACCGGCGGCGGAGGATTTCAGGATTTTCTGGGACAATGCCTATGCGGTGCATCACTTATATGACGATCGCCAGGATGAGATTCTGGAGATTCTCAGTGAATGTGAAAAGGCCGGAAATCCTGATCTGGTATTTGAATTCTGCTCGACTTCCAAAGTGAGCTTTGCGGGAGGCGGCATTGCCGGAATGGCGGCATCCGTGAAGAATCTGGATTCTATCAGAGCGGGTGTAACAATTCGTACGATCGGTTACGATAAGGTCAACCAGCTGCGTCATGTAAAATATTTTAAAGATATTAACGGCATACGGGAGCATATGAGGAAGCATGCGGAAATTATCCGTCCTAAATTCGAGGCGGTATTGCAGGTGCTCGACAGAGAGCTGGGCGGACTCGGCATCGGCGAATGGAATAAGCCGGTAGGCGGATATTTCATTTCATTCGAAGCGATGGAAGGCTGCGCGAAGGAAATCGTGGCAAAATGTAAGGAAGCGGGTGTTGTTATGACCGGTGCGGGTGCCACCTATCCCTATGGAAATGACCCGAAAGACAGCAATATTCGAATTGCGCCGACCTTCCCTACACCGGAGGAAATGGCGGAGGCGGCGGATCTGTTCGTTCTTTGTGTGAAATATGTAAGCGTCATGAAGCTTTTGGGCGAAAATGAAAAATAGAAACAGGGTATTGAGAACACCCACTGTACAACCCGGTTTTGTAAAATGAGCGTTTTGCATTTACCTGTTAACTGAAATCAGAAAGGAGGATGGGAATTCTATGGAGAAATTTGAACGTCTGGGAAGAACACTGGTGCACAGGGGAGTGATTATTGACTATTATCAGGATACGATTAAGGTTCCCAACGGGAACATCGTGAAATGGGATTTTATTGCACACAAAGGCGCCGCGGCGGTTGTGGCGGTAAATGCGGAAGGAAAGCTGCTGATGGTGAGACAGTACCGCAATGCGCTGGACCGGGAGACGCTGGAAATACCGGCAGGCGGTCTGGAAAGCGCGGAAGAGCCGACAGATGTGGCTGCGGCAAGAGAGCTGGAGGAGGAGACCGGTTATAAGGCCGGTAAACTGGAGCTTTTGATGACTCTGCGCACGACGGTAGCCTTCTGCAATGAGAAAATAGACGTTTATGTCGCCACCGATTTACAGCCGAGCAGACAGCATCTGGATGAGGACGAATTTATTAATGTGGAAGCTTATGATGTTGAAGAGCTTGTTCAGATGATCTATGACTGCAAAATTCAGGATGGTAAGACCGTATCCGCCCTGTTGGCATATAAGAATAAGTATTGTTAAAATATGTATACATGCGTTTTCTCCGACATATATTTAGTTAGTTGGAAAGAGGGCATGGATATGATGTTAAGACAAGCGAACAGAAACGGTTATTATCTGCTTTATCTGTTTATGACAGGTCTGTTTCTCGGAATTCTGTTAGTGAATATCAGGCATGACGTCTGGATGAAGGAAGACGGCCTTTTGAATGCGGCAATGATAAAGCAGCTGCAGAACAGTGAACTGGACGGAAACTATCTGTTTGGTTATATTGTCAGAAGCAGAATTTCAACCATACTGGTTATCAGTATGCTTGCATCTACGATGATAGGACTTCCGATCGTATGCGGATATGTCTGCTATCTGGGAGCCAGCGCGGGCTGTATCCTTTCGATAGCGGTGATCCGCTACGGTATCAGAGGTCTTTTTTTCATGGCAGCGGGCATTTTTCCACAGGCGATTCTGCTGATACCGGGATATTTTCTTCTGTTTCGCTGGGGACTTGACTGTAACAGGGGACTTTACGGAAAAATTGACGGACTGGAAGGCCGTTATCTGATCGGCAGACAGTTTCTGATTGCCAAAGGAGTAAAGCTTTTAGGAATACTGCTCATCATTCTTTCCGGCTGCATTTTGGAAAGTTATGTAAACCCAAAAGTTTTGCAATTTGTCTTAAAAATTTTTTAATATTTTTTTAACAATTTCTCAATATATAGTAGACATAAAATGCACCCGGACGATATGTTGTATTTAGGGGAAAAAATAACGGAAATGCCCGAAAAATCAAGGAAAAATCCATTTGCTTTTCTGAAAAAATCTGCTTATAATGTTAAATGAGCGTTGGTTTCATTAACATAAAACCAGAGGGGAAAGGCTTCCGAATTGATGGAAAAAGAAATAACCGCATTTATATCTTATTTACATAATATAAAAAAAACCTCGAATAATACGGAGATGTCATATAAACGTGATTTAGAAAAAATGCAGCACTTTATGGTGCAAAAAGGGATTCGGAATGTCGAAGATGTGACGGAAGAAGCGCTGAATGCATATATACAATATCTGGAGGACAGTCATTTTGCAACGGCCACAGTTTCCAGAAATGTGGCATCGATCAAAGCATTCTGGCATTTTATGCTGCGGGAGGGAATCATCGGAGCGGATATATCCGGCAATTTGAAGGCTCCGAAAATCGAAAAGAAGATGCCGGAGGTGATGTCTCCGGAGGAGGTCGTGCGCCTTCTCGAACAGCCAAACGGAAGCTCGGACAAGGAGATTCGGGATAAGGCGATGCTGGAGCTTCTGTATGCGACGGGCATCCGGGTATCGGAGCTGATTGCGCTGAAGGTTTCGGATGTTAACATGCAGATGAATTTTCTGATCTGTCATGCAGGAAAAGAGCGGATCATTCCTTTCGGGAGTGCGGCAAGAAGCGCTCTCGCCCGCTATCTTGACGGCGTCAGGGATTCTATGATAGAAGATAAGAAGTCTGATATTTTATTCGCCAACTGTTCCGGG
>CALDLG010000122.1 GCA_937910785.1 uncultured Lachnospiraceae bacterium
GGACGGTATGAAGAGTGTGATTTCGGAAAGCAGGAAGGAGAAAAGAAAAGCGGCGTCGTCGGAGATGCGTGTGCAGCAGGCTGATCTGAGAGCGCCGCTTTTATTGTTTATCTTTTTTTCTTATAAGTATGTTCCAGACTCTGAATCAGTTTATACAGAAGCATGGCGATTGCGCACAGGATAATAATGGACGTAATCAGCATATTGAGCTGAAAGACCTGTGATCCATAGATAATCAGATACCCAAGGCCGCGTCTGGCGGCCAGAAATTCACCGATGATGACGCCCACAAGACACAGCCCGATATTGACCTTCATATTGCTCAGAATCAGAGGAACGGAGCTTGGAAGGATTACCTTGAATAAAGCGTCCTTTCTTGTGCCGCCCAGAGTCAGGATCAGTTTAAGAAGTTCTTCGTCGACCTGACAGAAACCGGTATAGAGGCTGATGATGGAACCGAAAACGGCGACAGAGATTCCGGCAACGATGATGGTCTTTGAACCCGTGCCGAGCCAGACGATGAGAAGAGGCGCAAGCGCCGATTTGGGCAGTGAATTCAGCACCACCAGATAAGGCTCCAGAATTTCCGACAGGCTGCTTTGATACCAGAGGAGCATGGCGGCCAGAAGACCGAAAACGGTAACAAGCACAAAGCTGACTACGGTTTCTAACAGCGTAATGCCCGTGTGCCGGAAAAAGGAAGTATCCAGAATCATTTCATACAGGTATTTAACCACCGCGCTTGGAGAACTGAAAAAGAATATATCGATATAGCCTGCCCTTGTCGCATATTCCCAGAGCGCAAGAAAGAGCAGAAGAATCAGCAGCCGGAAAAAGGCGACGCGGTGATGGTGCTTTCTGTGAGCCAGAATGTAGGCTTCCTGACAGGTCAGGTCAGCCCTGTGTTTTTTGGTCTGAGAGGTCATCTGACAGCTCCTTCCATAAAAGATTGAAATAGGTCTGATAGACATCCGTATTACGGATGGAGAGCGGGGATGTACGATCGATATCAAAATGAATCGGAAGCTCGAATCTGGTTGTGGCAGGGCGTCTGGAAAGTACGATAACCCGGTCGGCGAGAGTGATGGCTTCCGACAGGTCATGGGTGATGAGAACAGCCGTTTTTCCGGTATTTCTGATAATATTGCCGATGTCTGCGGAGACGGTCATCCGGGTCTGAAAATCCAGGGCGCTGAACGGTTCATCCAACAGCAGAAGGTCGGGCTTTATGGCCATAGTCCGGATCAGTGCGGCCCGCTGGCGCATACCCCCGGACAGTTCGGAAGGCCTTTTATCCTTGAATGCATAAAGTCCATAGTCTTCTAAAAGCTGAAGCACATACTGCACAGCATCTTTACTCATATTTTTATTCAGCTCCAGGCCAAGAATCACGTTCTGGTAGATGGTCCGCCACTCAAACAGATGGTCCCGCTGAAGCATATAACCGATTGTCGATGCCCGGCCGAAGGTAAGCGTGCCGCTCTCAGGCTCCAGCAGACCTGCGATGATCGACAGGAGGGTGGATTTACCGCATCCGCTCGGCCCGACAATTGCAAGAAATTCCCCTTCCGATGCCTGAAAGCTGATATTCGACAGGGCAGGTGTTTCTCCGTTGAGATTATGGTAAGAATAGGAAATATTTTCCAGAGATAAAATTGGCTGCATTCTGTTAAAATCTCCCTGTATTTATAAATTATTTTATGAAAGAATTGTAAATTTGTGCGGTATTCATAAAAAAAGCGGTTTTGATTGAAATATACGGGGTTTTATGATATCATCAAATTTAGATTTAATAAACCATATATTTTCGTTTGCGATTCAGGCAGAAATGGAGGATTATTATGGCACAGCTATGGGGCGGACGTTTTACGGAGGAAACCGATAAGCTCGTATATCAGTTCAACGCTTCCGTCGGCTTTGATCAGAAGTTTTATAAACAGGATATTGAGGGAAGCATAGCGCATGTCGTTATGCTGGAAAAACAGGGAATTCTGTCGAAAAAGGAAAAGGATGAGATTGTAAAAGGGCTGACCGGAATCAGGCAGGATGTGGAAAACGGCGTTTTGCAGATTACGGAAGAATATGAAGATATTCACAGTTTTGTGGAGGCAAATCTGATCGAGCGCATCGGGGAAGCTGGAAAGAAGCTGCACACCGGAAGGAGCCGTAACGATCAGGTTGCGCTGGATATGCGGCTGTATATAAGGACGGAAGTGCTTGCGGTCGATGAACTGTTAAAACGGCTGCTTATGACGCTGCTTCAGATTATGGAGGAAAATACGGAGACCTGTATGCCGGGATTTACGCATCTGCAGAAGGCACAGCCGGTTACGCTGGCACATCATGTCGGCGCGTACTTTGAGATGTTTAAAAGAGACAGGCAGCGGATGAAGGATATTTACGGCAGGATGAATTACTGTCCGCTTGGAGCCGGAGCGCTTGCGGGAACAACATATCCGCTGGACCGGTATTATACGGCATCGCTGCTGGGATTCGAGGCGCCCACATTAAACAGTATGGATTCCGTTTCCGACAGAGATTATGTAATCGAGTTTCTTTCGGCGCTTTCCACGATCATGATGCATTTAAGCCGGTTCTGTGAGGAAATCATCATCTGGAATTCCAACGAATACCGGTTCGTGGAGATCGACGATTCCTATGCGACAGGGAGCAGTATCATGCCGCAGAAGAAAAATCCGGATATTGCCGAGCTGATCCGGGGGAAGACGGGCCGGGTATACGGTGCGCTGATATCCATCCTGACGACGATGAAAGGACTTCCCCTCGCTTATAACAAAGATATGCAGGAAGATAAGGAGCTGACCTTTGACGCCATCGATACGGTAAAAGGATGCCTTGCATTGTTTGAGGGGATGGTGCGGACGATGCGCTTCAACCGCCCCGTCATGGAGAAAAGCGCGATGATGGGATTTACCAATGCGACGGATGCGGCCGATTATCTGGTTGGCAGGGGCGTTGCATTCCGGGATGCGCATACCGTGATCGGAAAACTTGTTTTATACTGTATCGATAAAAAGTGCAGTATAGATGAGTTGTCCATAGAGGAACTGAAAACGATCAGTCCGGTCTTCGAAGAGGATGTATATGAGAAGATCAGCCTGAAAACCTGTGTGGAGAAAAGGCTGACGGTAGGAGCACCCGGACCGGAAGCGATGCGCAGGGTCATTCAGATGGAGAGAGAATATCTGGAAGGCGACTGGCACCATGAAATGGGAATACCCGAAAGCTTGTAAAAACAGAGGAGGAGATTAAGATGGAAAAATTAAAGGTTGGTATTTTAGGCGGAACAGGAATGGTTGGGCAGAGATTTATTGCTCTGCTGGAAAATCATCCGTGGTTTGAGGTGACAACAATTGCGGCGAGTCCAAGATCGGCCGGAAAGACTTATGAAGAGGCGGTCGGCGGCAGATGGAAGATGGCGACGCCTATGCCGGAGGCCGTAAAGAAGCTTATTGTTCTGAATGTCAATGAGGTGGAAAAGGTGGCTTCGGAAGTGGATTTCGTTTTTTCGGCGGTGGATATGACAAAAGACGAAATCAAAAAGATTGAGGAAGCTTATGCCAGAACGGAAACACCTGTTGTATCCAATAACAGTGCCCACAGATGGACGCCCGATGTACCGATGGTTGTACCGGAAATTAATCCGGAGCATTTTGAAGTCATTGAGTTCCAGAAGAAAAGGCTTGGAACACAGCGTGGTTTTATTGCGGTAAAACCGAACTGTTCCATTCAGAGCTATGCCCCTGTCCTGACGGCCTGGAAAGAATTTGAGCCATATGAGGTGGTTGCAACAACTTATCAGGCGATTTCAGGAGCTGGTAAAACCTTTAAAGACTGGCCTGAGATGGTTGAGAATGTGATTCCCTATATCGGAGGCGAAGAGGAGAAGAGCGAGAAAGAGCCGCTGCGGATCT
>CALDLG010000123.1 GCA_937910785.1 uncultured Lachnospiraceae bacterium
TACTGTTTTCAGGGAAACCGTCTTACCGCCGGTATTGGGCCCGGTAATGACCAGTAGGTCAAAATCAATGCCCAGCTGAATATCAATGGGCACCACCTTTTTCTTGTCCAGAAGGGGATGCCGCCCCTGCCGGATGCGGATCTGATGCTCCGTATTGAAAACAGGCATGGCGGCGTTCTGCTCCAGCGCCAGAGCGGCCTTGGCAAAGATAAAGTCAAGGGCCGTCATAGCTTTCTGATTCCCGGTCAAAAGCTCCGTATATGCTCCCGCCTGCGCGCTCAAATCGGCCAGAATGACCGCAATCTCTTCCTGCTCTTTGATCTCCAGCTCCCGCAGCTCGTTGTTCAGATTAACGACAGCCGCCGGCTCGATAAAAAAGGTGGAACCGGTAGACGACTGGTCATGCACCATCCCCTGCACCTGCCCCTTGTACTCGGACTTGACCGGAATACAGTAGCGGTTGTTGCGCATGGTCACCACCGCGTCCTGCAGATACGTCCGGCAGGAACCGCTGATCATGGACGCCAGCTGAGAATGAATGCGGTCGTTCGCGATCGCCATGCTGCGGCGGATCTTTTTCAGCGCCGGGCTGGCATCATCGGCAATCTCCTCCTCCGACAGAATGCACCGACGGATCTCATTGGAAAGCGGCGTCAAAGGCTCCAGACTCTCGAAATACTCATCCAGAGAATCAGCCGGTGTATCCTCCCGCTCCTTACGCCCGTAACTCTTGATGCGGTTGACGTTTTCCAGAAAAGCTGCGATCCACAGCAGTTCCTCGATGGAAAGCGTGCTGCCGATCTCCAGCGACCGGATACACATCCCCAGATCCTTATTGCCGCCAAAAGACGTAGAACCCTTGCGGAGCAGATATCCCAGCGCATCCGCCGTCTCCGTCTGCGCTTTCCTGATCGCCTCCAGGTCCGTCATCGGCTCTAAAGCCGCCGTCAGCTTCCGCCCCTGCTCCGAAGTGGCCTTGTCGGTCAGACGCTCGATTATTTTGTTGTACTCTAAGACACGTAATACTTTACTATTCATGATAATTCTCAATCCTTATCAGGGTTAATCAAGCCCCTCAAAAATATCCTCCAGTTTCATTTTAATATGCGGAAATGCTTTGAGACATATCTCAGTCTCCGCATTGTAATGCTCATCCTCTCTGTCACTCTGCAACATATAACTCTGTTCTGCCCTCCGACAGGTAATAAATTTCGACAAAGCCCTGTGGAGACACGATCCAATACTCCTCCACACCTGCCGCCTCATAGATGTCTTTCTTCTCCGCCTTATCCTTCTTGGCTGTGGAAGGACTCAGCGTTTCGACGATAAACTTGGGAACGCCGCTGTATGATCCGCCCTTTAAATGGTTACGGTCACAGATCACCATGATGTCCGGACATACATAGTCATCATTCACCTCCGGATGATACCTAAAATCAAGGTTCTCCATGAAGACCAGGCAAAGACTGTTCTTTAATCCCTGCTTTATAATCGTATTAATATTGTTATTGATAATCCCATGCCGATATCCCGGAGCCGGCGACATATCATAGAGCACGCCGTCTATTTTTTCGTCTTTTCTGCGTTCAGATTCTGCCAGTCCCACCATGTCACTTCCTTTCTTACAATAAATTGTAGCATACCATAATAAATTTCGGAAGTTATATTTATCTTCCATAAAAAATACGAAATTTGTTATGTCATTTACGATACGTCAGAGTTTTTATGGTATGCTTATTTTGAAAAGAAAAACGGAAAATCCCAAAAAGGAGGCAATGTATCGTCATGTCAGACAGCCGTTTATTCAAGATCCTGTATTATCTTTTAGACAAAGGCCGCGCCACTGCTCCTGAGCTGGCGGCCAAATTCGAGGTTTCCCAAAGAACAATCTACCGCGATATTGACGCATTAAGCAGCGCAGGCATCCCGGTCTATGCCGAACCGGGAAGAAACGGCGGCATCTGCTTGCTGGACGATTTTATTTTAGACAGAGCTGTCCTCACCGAAAAAGAAAAGCAGGAAATCCTGACCTCTCTCCAGGGCATCCTGGCTACAGGGTATGCCTCCGGCGAAGAAATGCTGACAAAGCTGGCTGCTCTTTTTCATGTGGATACGGAAAACTGGCTGGAAGTGGATTTCTCACGCTGGGGCGACTTCGCCCTCGACAACACAAAGTTTGAAACGCTGAAAACGGCCGTCATCCAGCACCGGGAAATCAAATTTATCTACGCCGGCACGAACGGCACAAGTAGCCAGCGCACCGTCTGCCCGCTTAAATTGCTCTATAAATCAAAAGGCTGGTATCTGAAAGCATTCTGCCTCACAAAGCAGGATTTCCGCATCTTCAAGCTAAACCGCATTTCTGACCTGGAACTGCTGACACAGACCTTTGTGCCAAAGCCATATCCGGAGCCGGAAGAGACTTCGCCGCCTGCCTGCCAGCGAATCGTCCTTTCCTTTACCAGAGAAGTCGCCTACCGCGTCTACGATGAATTTGACACAGCACGGATCACCTGTCAGGATAACGGCAGCCTGACCGCCAGCGCCGAAATGCCCGTGGATGCATGGCTGATTGGTTATCTGCTCTCCTTCGGAACGCAGGTCGCGATTCTTGAACCCCAGTACCTGAGAGAGATCGTGGCCGAACAGGCCCTGCAGATTTACAAAAAATCAATAAATCCTGAATAAATGGGTGAATCCTGAATAAACAAAGGAATTTCCAACAAGATAATTAACCCTGACATTAGATGTCAGTATATGTGTGCTATTCTTTAAAAAGCAGCCAATATAACAATTTTTTGTTTCGCTTCCTACACCGGAACAAAACACCTGAGAACCGGGAAAGACAGAGGTACGAAATCTATGAGCAGACCAACTTCAAAATCAGACTTAATGACCGCAGCAGCAGACAACTACCGCAAACTGAACACTCTTATTGACGGGTTGACAGAAAAAGAACTGACAACCGAATTTGATTTCGCAGCGGATGAAAAAAAGAAAGAAGCGCACTGGAAACGGGACAAAAATCTCCGGGACGTCCTGATCCATCTCTATGAGTGGCACCAACTCCTCTTAAGCTGGGTACAGGCTAATCAAAACGGAGAAGAAAAACCCTTCCTGCCGCGGCCCTATAACTGGAAAACCTATGGCGAGATGAACGTCTTTTTCTGGAAAAAGCATCAGAATACATCCCTGGAAGACGCAAAAGAAATGCTTGACCAAAGCCACCGGGAAATCATGCAGCTGGCGGAAACTTTCTCCAACGAAGAACTGTTTTCAAAAGGCGTATACAAATGGGTGGGCGGCAGCGCGTTAGGATCCTACTTTGTCAGCAATACATCCAGCCATTACGACTGGGCCATGAAAAAGCTGAAAGCACACATCAAAAAATGCAAAGGACAGTAACCCCTGCCATACTTTGCCAGATTAATTCATGAAAAAAGGCACAATCTTTTACATCATGATCGTGTCTTTTTTCAAGGATTTTAAAGTCTCTTCCTTTATTTCAATACAATCCATCTGCCATTTTTGGCAGGCCCTTCGTGAATAATCATCTGCCTTTTTTTCAGTTCTTTGATCGCCCGTTCGATAGATGCCCTGGAAATATTTAACTCTTTGATCATTTTGGCCACCGAAGTGGACAGATTTCTCTTTATGGCCTCCAAAACTGTCTGTTCCTTATCCGTCAGTGTTGCATTTACTCCCTCATTTACTCCCTCATTTACTCCCTCATTCTGTCGGAGAAATTCCGGATGAATCAATAAAGTAGTGCAAAATGAAAGGCGTTCAGGATCCGTTTCAAAAATTGGCTTCGGTGAACCGTTGCGCTCCAAAGCATTCAAAATTTTCCGAAATCC
>CALDLG010000124.1 GCA_937910785.1 uncultured Lachnospiraceae bacterium
TCTGCCAATAAGAGTTTTATGCCACACCTTTTGGCACCTGAACGCTATGATACAAAAAGCTTTTCTCAGGCGGCTTTCTTCCTGCCTGAGAAAAGCTTTAAGCATTTCCTGCGTCTGCTGATCTATACCGATCTTTCTTCCTATGTCTGTTGATCTATACTGATCTCTCTTCCTATGTCTGCTGATTTATACTGATCTTTCTTCCTATGTCTGCTGATACATACTGATCTCTATCTTTTTCAGCTCTTCCGCAAAACCTTTCAAAATCAACCGCTTTTCATCCGATACTTCCTGATTCTTTCCGTTCTTATAGCAGATCCTGTGCTCCATACTCGCCCAGAAATCCATCGATATCGTCCGAATCTGAACCTCCACCGGATAATACTGGGTCTCCTCCAGCGTATAAACAGGAACGCCTACCACGATGTGATAACTTTTATAGCCGTTCTCTTTCGGATTCTTCACATAATCCCGTTCCCGGATCACCAGAATACCGGTCTGCTTGCGAATCGCCGAAACAACGCTGTAAATATCATCCTCAAAATAGCAGATCACTCTGATGCCGGCAATATCGGTCAGTTCATCCCGCGCCACTGTTGCGGATATCGGCAGTTTCTTCTTTTCCAGCTTCTTCATAATACTGGGTTTGCTTTTAATCCTCTGTTGAATATTATGTATCGGATATTCTCTGCTCCTGCTTCGATACTCCGCGTTCAGGCTGTCGAGTCGAATCTGTATGATGGTAAGCGCTTCTTCATATGGTTTAATCAGGCTGTCATATTCTTCCTGTGAGATTCCTGTCACTTCTTCGTTCAATGCTATTACCCCGTTTCATTACACTTGTCTGTTTCAAGATACCTAAATTGTTCCCTTTTGTCAATCATTTCCACACATATTTAAGATTTTTCACAATTTTTTCATAGAAATTACCGGAATGTATTTCATAAAATACAATTTATTTTTAAATTAATATAGACATTCTTATAAAATGTGGTATGATATAAACAGAAACAGTAATGATTACTATTTTTATTATAAAACAGGAGGGACAATATTATGGCACAGAACAACACAGCACAGGTTGACAACCTGGTATCTTTATTGGATGGATACGCAACAAAGGGCGGTCATCATCTGAACGTAAACGTATTGAACCGCGACACGCTTCTGGACGCTCAGAAACATCCTGAGAATTATCCTCAGCTGACAATTCGCGTTTCCGGCTACGCGGTGAATTTCATCAAACTGACACCGGAACAGCAGGCAGATGTTATCAGCCGTACCTTCCACGAAAGCATCTGATTTTGACCAGTTTAATATTTGGCAATTTACCATTACAAAACAAAATGCCTTCGGCATTATGTTAAATCTTTGCCAGATTTTCTATTGTATAAAAGAACCGGCTCACATGAACCGGTTCTTTTGTATCTTTCAGACTTTCTTTTGTGGATTCCGGGCCCCGGCCTTCTCTTACCTCCGGTCCCGGAATTTTGCTCTGCGGCATCTTAAATCTGTGCCACGTCCTTCATCGAGAAGCTGATACGTCCCATCTTGTCTTTTCCAAGGCAGACAACGGTAACCTTATCTCCAAGCGTCAGAACATCTTCCACATGATTGATTCTCTCCCGCGCAATCTTGGAGATGTGAACCATGCCCTCCTTACCCGGCGCGAACTCGATAAAGGCGCCGAACTCCTTGATGCTGACAACGGTCCCCTTGAAGATCTGCCCTTCTTCAAAATCCGTCACGATGATTTTAACCATCTCAACAGCCTTGTCCATCATCTCTTTATCGGTACCGCATACGGATACCTGGCCATCATCCGTAATATCGATCTTAACGCCCGTACGTGCGATAATTTCATTGATTGTCTTGCCGCGCTGTCCAACCACATCGCCGATCTTCTCCGGATCAATCTGAATGGAAATGATCTTGGGCGCATATTTTCCGACTTCTTTTCTCGGCTCTGCGATGGCGGGAACCATGCAGTTTGCCATGATAAATTCTCTCGCATCGCGGCATCTTGCGATCGCACCTTCCACAATGGGTCTTGTCAGACCGTGGATCTTGATATCCATCTGAATCGCGGTAATTCCATCGTGTGTACCGGTCACCTTGAAATCCATGTCACCGAAGAAATCTTCCAGCCCCTGAATATCCGTAAGTAATACGAAATCATCATCCGTATCCCCTGTTACGAGTCCGCAGGAAATACCGGCAACCATCTTCCTGATCGGCACGCCTGCCGCCATCAGAGACATACAGGATGCACAGGTAGAAGCCATCGACGTGGACCCGTTGGACTCAAAGGTTTCGGATACGGTACGGATTGCATACGGAAATTCTTCCTCGGAAGGAAGAACCGGAATCAGCGCACGCTCCGCAAGCGCACCATGTCCGATCTCTCTTCTTCCCGGCCCGCGGCTTACTTTCGTCTCGCCTACGGAATAGGACGGGAAATTATAATGATGCATGTATCTCTTCGCCGTTACGTTTTCATCCAGTCCGTCCACTCTCTGCACTTCCGACAAAGGCGCCAGCGTACATACATTACAGATCTGAGTCTGTCCACGCGTGAACATCGCGGAACCATGCACTCTCGGAATGATGTCTACCTCCGCCGCCAGAGGACGAATCTGTGTCATCTCACGCCCGTCAGGACGTTTATGGTCCTTCAGAATCATTTTGCGCACAGTCTTCTTCTGATACTGATAAACGGCTTCTCCGAGAACCGCCAGATATTCTTCGTTTTCGGCAAAAGCCTCTTCCAGCTTCGCCGTAATATTTCTGATATTTTCTTCCCGCACCTGCTTTTCATCGGTAAAGACTGCCGTTTCCATTTCCTCCGGCGTTACAATCTTCTTCATTTCCTCAAAAAGCGCTTCGGGAATTGCGCAGCTCTCATATGCGTGCTTCGGCTTTCCGACCTCCGCAACGATCTGATTGATAAATGCGATGATCGTCTGATTGATCTCGTGCGCCTTATAAATCGCCTCGATTATTTTCGCCTCCGGCACCTCGTTCGCACCGGCCTCGATCATGATTACCTTCTCCGCGGTGGATGCGACAGTCATCTTCAGATCACCCTTATCCCACTGCTCCTGAGAGGGATTGACGATAAACTCTCCATCCATCATTCCCATCTGTGTCATCGCACAGGGACCGTCAAACGGGATATCTGAAATGCTCGTAGCGATCGCCGTACCGAGCATTGCCACGAGTTCCGGACGGCATGCAGGATCAACGCTCATAACCATATTGTTCAAAGTAACATCATTTCTGTAATCCTTCGGGAATAACGGACGCATCGGTCTGTCGATAACACGGCTCGTCAGAACCGCATTCTCCGACGCCTTGCCTTCTCTCTTGTTAAAGCCGCCCGGAATTTTTCCTACGGCATACAGTTTTTCTTCATACTCTACGCTGCAAGGGAAAAAGTCGATTCCTTCTCTCGGTTTCTCCGATGCCGTTGCGGTTGACAATACGGTCGTTTCACCGTACTGCATGAATGCGCAGCCATTCGCCTGTTTGCCGACTCTTCCGATATCGACGCGAAGGGTACGGCCGGCAAGTTCCAGTGTGTAACTCTTATACATAGCCATCTCTCCTTTGAAAAATATATTTCAGGCAGAAGATGCCGAAACTACAGATATATCCATAATGCGGCAGACACCGCTGTTATACACATATCTGTGGTCTCGGATAATTCTTCCGCCCGGTTTCACATTGTTTGCAGAAAAAAAGGAAAGGCGGAAAAGCCGGCATTTCCCCGGCCCAATCCCCGCCTTTTCGTTTTTTACTTTCTGAGTCCCAGTCTCTCAATCAGAGAACGATATCTCTCGATATCCTTATCTTTCAGATAAGCAAGCAGACCTCTTCTCTGACCTACCATTTTCAGAAGTCCTCTTCTGGAATGGTGATCCTTCGGATTCTGCTTCAAATGCTCGGTAAGCTCCTGAATTCTTGCTGTCAGAACCGCTACCTGAACCTCCGGTGAACCTGTGTCGCCTTCCGATCTCGCATACTCTTTGATAATTGTAGTTTTCTTTTCTTTGGAAATCATATTTTCTCCTTTCTTCCCAGACAGTCCTATAATTGGATTCCTCTGGCTGTCAATGCCGGATGCTAAGAGCGGGTTGGAGTCATCCCTGCTCTGAGTATCGGTCAAAATTCATACTTGATTATTCTACCATATCGCCGTCAGCTTGGCAAGATACAATTTTCCGCAATTTGTGTAATTGTGTAATCGCGGTTTAAGCAATCATTCGGTTTGAGTAATTCATCACAATCATCCAAATACCATAATTTTAAAATTTCGCCGGTCATTTCCCACCATTGCGCAGTCTTCTGCAATTTACCGTAATTCCCGCCATTTAATACTCCATGTTGGAGAAATTATAAGCGGAACTGTAAATCGAATAATTTCCGATCTGCGTTTCGAAACGCAGGTCCTTTTCATGCAGCTTCAAAAACTCCGCAAAGTTTTCCATTTCTGCCTCCGGCACGATATAGGCCGTCCTTTCCTCATACGGAACATTCGGCACATACCAGTCGGAACTGCTCAGCCATCTGCATACATTCATCCTGTCAAGTGAGGCGACCGCCGCCACCCTGACCCGTCCGTTCGAGAGAACCGTCAGATTATTGGCATGGTGAAAAGTCGAATAGCCGGTTTGAAAACCGTTCTCCTCCAGATATTGCGCTATCTCATATTCTCTGCTCTGCGGCGGCTCTTCCGTCTTCACAATCGGTATATAAATGGAAAACAGATTGGAAACTACAATTACCGCAACAACCGCCGCAAGAAGCAGTTCCACGGCCTTCGACAGATGTCTCTTTCGCAGCGTGCGAAGTCTGATAAATGCCAGCACTGCCGCCATTGCAAATGCATAAGTAAGCATAAAATAATATCTTTCCGTTGTTTCAAAGGTTGTGAACGCCATCATCAGAGCCGTAATGACGGGAGATGCGCAGATGATCAGAAAAGACCACTCAGCCGCCCCGATTGTTTCTTTTCGGAACATTCGCAGCGCAATATCCACTCCCAGTAAAATTATGACACACAGCAGAAAAACAAGCGCCGCCTTTTCCAACGGATTGGCTGCCTCCAGTCCCACTGCCGTTATCATATTCGGTACAACTTCCGTAAACAGTTTCTGAAACCCTTTTCTGATATTCCTCGAAAGCTCCTGATCAATCGATACCGGGAAAAGCGTTCCGAGGAAATTGAGAAGCAGCAGACAAACCACCCACAAACTGACAAGCCTGTCCGTTTTGTCCGCCTTCTCCTTACAATAAATCCGATACAGATTCCGGATCACTTCCATACCGAACAACGGTCCGTAAAAAACAAGCATACCCCTTACGCCCTGCATGCCGAGTCCAAACGCCAGAAGCGTGCACAGCACAAGCATACCCCGCCTGATTTTCTTTTCCCGAAGCGCCTCCGCGTAAACGCCCATTGTCAAAAACAGATTGACCACATGAATTGCATAATAACAGGCAAATAAGTACAGCATTTCCAAAAAGTCGAACAGCACGGGAACCGCCAGTCCCATCAGGATAAACAGCAGATTTTCCCACAGCTTCCAGCCAAGAGATTTTCCAAAATAGAACATGCTGCATACAATAAGCAGCGTCATCACACAGCAGGCCAGCCCCATGGACAGTACCATATTGTGCGTCATCCCATAAAAAAGAGCGGCAAAATTCAGCGGTCCGATAATTCTCGCCTCCGTTGAAATATACCAGGTCTCCGGAACAATCTGTTTGTTGAGCCATATTTCCTTCCCCAGAACCACCTCGGAAGATATATCGGCATCCAGACGATAAGTAAAATGAAAAACATTGGTTACAACAATCATAAGCAAAAATACGACGATTCCAACTGCAAGAAGCCCTGTAACCGGCTTTTCCATCTGATTCCATACACTTGCTCCATATTCTTTTCTTTCCGAATTCCTGACTTCGACAATATCGCTCATTCTTACTCCCATCGGCCTGCCCATGCAGGCGCTTTCCCAATTCTTTTTCCTTATTTTTCCTGTTTTCAGTCTCTATTATACATGCTGACGCCGGCCAAAACAATAAAAAGCGCATCAGCGCTTTTTATTAATATAAATACCGTATGTTATTATAATGAAAGAAGAATGCTAAACCTGTAAAATTCTCACAACTTTAAGCGGTGTTCTGTATGTGGCATTGGAAATGCGGATGCCGGTCTTCGGGCTGCTGGCATGAATTACCTGTCCCCCGCCGATATAAATCGCCACATGATTGATCGTCTGCCCTTTCCCGTAGAAAATCAGATCTCCCGGCTGTGCTTCCGCAAGCGTAATCTTCGTTCCATAGTTTGCCTGTGCTCTGGAAGAATGCGGCAGACTGATGCCGTATTTCTTGAAAATGCTCAGTACATAACCGGAACAGTCAGCGCCCTTCGTCAGACTGGTGCCCCCCCATACATAGGGATTGCCGAGAAATTCTTTCGCATACTGGCACAGATCAACTCTCACGTCGGACACACCCTGACCATACAGAAGCTCCGTCATGGTGATCGCCGTTCCCAGCTTCGCATCAACCTGCACATATTCTGCGGATACGAAAACTTCTTCGTCATCCAGATAAACTCTTACCCAATCGCCTTCCGGCGCAACGACCTCCAGCTGCTCTCCGTTCGGCACCATCGTGATCACTTCCGAATCCGTATTCGCTTCCGCGCGCACTTTCAGGGAATCGGTTGTTACCGTCGCAATGGTTGTCACAAGCTCTTCCGCTCTCTGCTTTGCGGATACGCCCGTCAGAAGGAACTCACAACTGACATATCCTTCCACCTTACCTGACTTAATATGAGCCCATGTGCCGTCGGACTCAATCACCTCGCAGGCCGCATCCTTCGGCAGCTTTCCGACCAGCTTTCCATCCTCGGCCGGAACCGCCCTGATATTCAGATTATTATCCACATTGGCAATGCCAAGATTCGTATATCCCCAGTTCGCATTTCTGGCATCTTCATAAGCCTGCGCATACTCTTCCGGTGTCTTTCTGGATTCAATCACATAAGCGACGCCAATCGGTTCCCCAAGCGCATCCCGAATACTGAGCCCCTTATCCGTCTCCCCGGTTCCTCCCGGATATTGCTCATCGACCAGCTCCTGATCTATGACGATGCGCGCATCGGCGCTCTCCATTCCGATTCCTTCCGCCTGTGTCTCTTCCTCTGCGCCGTCTTCATCGACGCCTGTTCCAAGCAGATCGACGCCGGCAGTCATTTCTTCCAGAACAGACTTCACAGTCTCCTCTTCCGCCGCAGAAGCATATAACGGCTGACACAGCATAGCACATAAAAGCAAATAGCATAATTCCTTACGTTTCACTTTCCATAACCTCACTTACCGTTTCGTTTATCTCAAGTTTGTTTCCTAATTGTTACATAATTGTTACAATTTCAACCTCATTATAACAATTTCATTGCAAACTGTCAACCGCAAGGAAATATTTTTATCAAAAAAAGACCCCCTCGCCGCCCGTTCCAGGCGTCCTGGGAGTCCTGTTTTCTGTTCTATGTATCCGCTGCCGCCGTAGCGAAAGCAATATTGGTCGCATGGTCTGCAACTCTTTCCAGACCGGAAATGATATCAGAGAAAAGAACCCCCGCTTCCGGCGTGCACTCGTTATTCGTCAGACGCTCCAGATGCTTCTTCTGAAGTTCCTTCTCTTTCTCATCGATCGCCTCTTCCAGATGATTGATATCCTCCTCATGCTCCTCGGAGCTCTTCACAAACATTTCCAGAGAAAACCGCAGCAGCGTGTTGACCATATCCAGCATAATTCCCATTTCCGACTGCGCATCCCTGCTGAACGATACGCCTGTATCGTTCCGGCGTTTTGCCGCATCCGCTATGTTTT
This sequence comes from uncultured Lachnospiraceae bacterium, assembly GCA_937910785.1. Lineage (GTDB taxonomy): Bacteria > Bacillota > Clostridia > Lachnospirales > Lachnospiraceae > UBA3282. Next base: position 7,906 of record CALDLG010000124.1, read on the forward strand.
CCGCATGGTCACCGATCCGTTCGATATCATTGACAACATGGAACAGCGCGCCGATGCTCTTTAAGTCCTCGATCGGAAGCGTTGTCTGATTGATTTTTACAAGATAATCCGTTATGGCATGGCTCAGGAAATCGATATTTTCCTCTACCTCATAAACCTCTTCAATCTCCTCTTCATCCAGCGTAATCAGCGCATTCATCGCCCGGTTGAGATTTTCACTGGCAAGTGAAGCCATACGGTCCAGTTCCTTGATAACCTCCACAATCGCCGTTGCCGGGTTGAAAACCACTTTTTCACCGATATACTTTAACTGATGGCTGTCGCGGTAACCGATCTTTTTGTCGCTTCCCGGCACAAGCACATAGGTCAGCTTCACAATCAGGCCGATAAAGGGAGCCATAACGGCAACCTGGAACAGCTTAATGGCTATGTGGGCATAGGCCACCACCCGGCCCGCATCCTGATGCGCCATATTCGACAGAACTTCCACCACCTGATGAACGCCTGCCATGAAGATAATATATACGATAACCGTTCCGATCACATTGAAAATCAGATGAATCGATGCCGCCCTCTTGGCATCCTTCTTACCGGTCAGGGAAGCCAGCAGCGCGGATGTACAGGCGCCGATATTACAGCCGAGAATGATGAACATACACATATCCAGACCAAGCAGTCCCTGATTGGCCATCAGAACCATGATGCTGACCGTCACGGAGGAGCTCTGAATAATCGCCGTCAGTACCGCGCCGAGCAAGACTGCCAGCACAGGCATCCGGAGAGATGCGAACAGATTAATAACCGTCGGAGAGTCCTTCATGCCTGACATGGCACCTGACATGGTACTGAGCCCCATAAATAAAATACCAAACCCAATAATAATCTCACCGATCTTCGTAATCTTCTGCTTCTTACAGAACATAACGACGATTACGCCGACCAATAGAATAACGGGAGCTATTTTTTCCAGTTTAAATGAAACGAGCAGAGATGTCACGGTAGTACCGATATTCGCTCCGAAAATGACGCCTGCCGCCTGATACAGATTCATCAGACCGGAATTGACGAAACTCACGACCATGACGGTACAGGCCGATGACGACTGAATAATCGCCGTAAAAACAGCGCCTACCAGAATACCCGTAAAACGATTGGTCGTCAGCTGCTCCAAAATCTGTCTCAATCTGGCGCCGGCCACCTTCTCAATGCTTTCACTCATCACCCGCATACCAAAAAGAAAAAGTCCCAGGCCGCCCGCCATCGAAAGAATGATTTCCAGATTCATGTATGTTCCGCCCTTATCCTTCCTTTGTACATTCCCATAATTACCCACATATCTTTATTCTAAAATAAATCATATTTTCTGACAAGCCTTATTTTTCTGAAAAACATTCGCTGCAAAACATTCTCCCGGAAAAACTTTCGCCATTGAAAACTTCTTTCCCTGCAAAAAAGCCCTTCCCCGTCGGAAAATGTTTCCTAAAAGGCATTATGAGAAGCAGGATGCGCCTGGCACCGGCCATGATATGCCGCTCCCTCCGCGATATCCCTCCGCATCTGCTCCTTTAAGGCCTCCACGCTGTCAAATTTTCTCTCGGCTCTTTTATGTTCAAGCAGTTCCACCGTAATCTCGCTGCCGTAGATTTCTTCCGTAAAATCATACAGATAGGTTTCCACACCGATGACCCGTTCATCGCTTACGGTGGGCTTATACCCTATATTGGAGACTGCCGGATACCGCACACCGCCAAATTGCACAGCGGAATAATAAACGCCGTTCGGCGGCAGAAGTTTTTCTCCGGGCGGAAGCAGATTTACCGTCGGCATTCCGAGCTTCCTGCCAAGCTGTCTGCCATGCGCTACCGTTCCATGCACCGAATAAGGAGCCCCCAGCAATACGGCGGCTTTCCTCATATCGCCTTTTTTAATCGTCTCCCGCGTCAGCGTCGAGCTGACTTCCTCCCCGTCAACGCGCACTTTATCGATGATTTCCACCCGATATCCGCACTCCTTTGCCATTTCCTGCAAAAGAGCGGCATTTCCGGCTCCTCTGCTGCCAAAAGAAATATCCGTACCGGCGATAATCGCCGCTGCCCGCAGCTTTCGTGTCAGATATTCCCGCACGAAGCATGCCGGCCCGGTAGCCGCCGTTTCTCTGTTCAGTGGAAATTCGATCAAAACATCGATTCCCATTTTCTCAAATGCCGCAAGCTTCTCCTCACGGCTCATCAATTCCTGAATTGCTTTTCCCGAAAAAAAAGCCTCCGGCGCCGGATCAAAGGTAAAAATAACAGCCGGCAATCCCACTTCCTTCTTCTCAAGCACCCGCTTAAACAGCTTCTGATGCCCCAGATGGATGCCGTCAAATTTTCCGATCGTCACTACGCTTTTATGAGACAGGGCAAAGTCTGTCGTTCCCTGTATGATCTGCATACTCCATGCCCCTTTCAAACATACCGCATCAATCTACTTTATCTGATAAACATTTTCACCGGATAAAAGGTCTCTGTCCGCTCCTCATAGCGGTAAACGCCATAAAAAAGCCCCTGTTCATCGTAAACGCGGACCTGTTTTTCCTCTTCTGTCTTTCCCGGCTCATCGATCATTTTCAATATAAGGCAGTTCCCGTTCTCCAGCAGCTTCCGGTACTCCTTCCTCACACTGATACGGGGCAGCTCAGGAAACATTTCGTCCGCCTGCACAATAAACTCCTCCAGACGGCCCTTTGAGACGAGCTCCTCCACTTCGGAAAGCGTCAGGGCATCCTCCAGACGGAACCGTCCGACCCTCGTTCTTTGCAGGGACTCCATTGCCGCGCCACAGCCCGCCATCTTCCCGATATCATCACACAGCGTCCGGATATAGGTTCCCTTCGAGCACACGACCCGCAGCCGGAGAACCGGTAACTCCGTTTTCAGAATTTCCAGTTCCTCGATCCGGACAGTCCTCGCCTTCCGCTCCACTTCCCGGCCTTCTCTTGCCAGTTCGTACAGCTTTCGCCCGTTTACCTTTAAAGCCGAGTACATGGGCGGAATCTGTTCATAAACGCCGAGAAAGCTGCCCGCGATCTCTGCCGCCTGTTCTTCCGTCACCGTCACTTCCTGCCTTGTCAGAACAGTTCCCGAAAGATCCTGCGTATCCGTCGTCAGACCGAACCGCAGTGCGGCCACATATTCTTTGTTTTCATCCGTCAGCATATCACAAAGCTTCGTTCCCACACCGAGGCATACCGGCAGCACTCCCGTTGCATCCGGATCAAGCGTTCCCGTGTGGCCTATTTTTTTCTGCCCCAGTATTCTGCGCAGCCTCGCGACCACATCATGGGAAGTATAACCTGCTTCCTTGTGAATATTGATTATTCCATGATACATCCTGCCAACCATGCTTTCTTAATTTTCATGAGATCATCAGAACTTCCTGCCCCGCTTTCCAGCAGACACAGGACTTCTCTTCCGCATCACTTTTCAACTGTCATCAGACAGTCTTTCAACCATCCTTAACGTTCCTTCCCAGGCAGTTTTTCAACCATTCTTCAGCTGTTCCTCAATATGTACGGACAGATTATTGATCGTATCGTAATAGGTCCCCTTCATCGTGCAGCCCGCAGCTCTCACGTGACCGCCGCCGCCAAATGTTACGGCGATTTCGGCCACATCCACATTTCCATTAGAGCGCATGCTCACCTTATATTCCATCGGCGCCACTTCATACATAAAAATTGCGCATTCCACTCCCTTTACAATACGAAGCTGGTTCACGATTCCGTCCAGATCCTTCGGCTCCGCCTGATAAAACTTCATTGTTTTTCTGTCAACCATGCTGACAATACATTTTCCGTCCAGAAAACGAATGCTTTCCAGCACCGCTCTTCCCATAATCTGGTTCTGAACATAGGTCTTTTCGTAAAAAGTCTCATCAATCAGCTTCGGAAAATCAAAGCCGAAAGAAATCAGCTCCGAAGCAACCTGCAGCGTCCGCGGAGACGTATTGGAATACTTGAAAACTCCCGTATCATGGATGATGCCGATATAAAGCGTCTTCGCTATTTCCTCATCGATCTGTTCCTTTTCGAGCAGCTCATAAAGAAGCTCACAGGTCGAACTTCTCTCCGGCTCTATAATATTGAGGTCCCCGCTGCCCATATTGCTGATATGGTGATCGATATTGATTCGTCTGTCCGCCTTCTCATACAGCGTTTCCACAGCGCCCAGGCGTTCCGCATTACAGTCCAGCGCCAGAAAAATATCATATTTCCTGTCCGGCCTGACCTCTCTGTCAAAATCCGATTTCAGTTCGTCGATCCGCGGAATACAGCGGAAAATATCCGCCGGCTGCTCCAGATAAACATCAATCTGCGCTTCAGGCAGCCTTTTTTTCAGATAAAGGTATAATCCCATAACGGAACCGACACAATCCCCATCCGGTCTGAGATGGCCGCCTATTCCGATGGTTTTCGCATCTCTTACTTCCTCTATGATCTTCATATAACTTATAATCCCCTTACTGTTTTGTAACACATGTTATTTTGTTCCCTGCACATCGTCGATCAGCTTTGACATATTCACGCCGTATGCAATGGACTGGTCCATAATGAAACGGATCTGCGGCGTATTCCGCAAATTAAGCTTCTTTGCCAGCTGGTTCCTGATAAAGCCTTCCGCACTGTTTAATCCGACCAGCGTATCCGACTGCGCCTGTTCGTCGCCGAGCACGCTGATCCACACCTTGCAGGTCTTTAAATCCGGTGCAACCTCCACTGCGACCACCGATGTCACTTCCCCGATCCGCGGGTCCTTTAAGTCCCCTCTGATGATCTCAGCCAGCACACGCTGTACCTCACCATTGATCCGGGTATTCTTAATACTGTTTTTCCGCATATTAAATCCCCTTCCGAGCTTACCCCGGCGCCTTCGATTTTTTAAGCCCTGGGTACTTCCACCATAATATAAGCCTCAACGATATCCAGCTCCTGCATCCGGTCAAAGCCTTCGAAAACAAGACCACATTCGAAGCCTGCCTTTACTTCTTTCACATCGTCTTTAAACCGCTTCAGAGAAGCCAGTTTTCCCTCGTAAATCTGCTCGCCTTCTCTTGTAATCCGAATCAGACAGTTTCTCTGGAATTCTCCGTCCAGAACATAAGAACCTGCGATATTGCCGATTGCAGATGCTTTGAAGATCTGCCGCACCTCCGCATGACCGATCACCTTTTCTTCGAAAACAGGGTCTAACATGCCCTTCATGGCAGCTTCGATGTCTTCGATTGCCTGATAAATTACTTTATAAAGTCTCACATCCACGCCTTCGCGTTCTGCGATGGCTTTGGCCGTCGCATCCGGTCTGACGTTGAATCCGATAATAATCGCCGAGGAGGCTGATGCAAGTGTAACATCCGATTCGGTAATCGCACCGACACCACCATGAATACATTTCACGATGATTTCTTCGTTTGAAAGCTTCATCAGACTCTGCTTTACGGCCTCCACGCTGCCCTGCACATCTGCCTTGACAATCAGATTCAGCTCCTTCAGATTTCCTTCCTGAATCTGACTGAACAGATCGTCCAGAGACATTCTCGTCTTAGTATCTGCAAGCATCTCTTCTTTATGCTGTGCCATATAGGTATCCGCATAAGATTTTGCCGATTTATCATTTTCATGAACGATAAATACCTCTCCCGCGCTTGGCACATCGGAAAGTCCGAGAATCTCAACCGGCATGGAGGGCGAAGCTTCCTTCACTCTTCTTCCCTTGTCGTCGATCATGGCTCTGACTTTTCCATGACTTGCACCCGCCGATATGAAATCGCCGATATGAAGCGTACCTTTCTGTACGAGCACGGTTGCCACCGGTCCGCGGCCCTTATCAAGCTCCGCCTCGATCACGAGGCCTCTCGCCCGTCTGTTCGGATTGGCTTTCAGCTCCAGAATTTCTGCCGTCAGCAGAATCGTTTCAAGCAGATTTTCAATTCCTTCACCGGATTTCGCTGAAACAGGCACGAACTCCGTAGACCCGCCCCAATCTACCGGAATCAGTTCATACTCCGTCATCTCCTGCTTCACTCTGTCGATGTTGGCATTGGGTTTATCAATCTTATTCACCGCAACGATGATCTCAATTCCCGCCGCTTTGGCATGGTTAATCGCCTCGATCGTCTGCGGCATAACGCCGTCATCCGCCGCAACAACCAGAACGGCAATGTCCGTCGAGTTGGCGCCGCGCATTCTCATAGCCGTAAATGCCTCATGGCCGGGTGTGTCTAAGAAAGTGATCTTCTGATCGTTGATCCGCACCGTATATGCACCGATTGCCTGCGTAATGCCGCCTGCTTCCTTATCCGTCACATTTGTCTTTCGAATGGCATCGAGAAGTGAAGTCTTACCATGATCAACATGACCCATAACACAGATAACCGGCGGTCTTGCGACCATCTTGCTCTCGTCCTCTTCCTCCTCTTTCAGAAGTTCCTCGATGACGTCTACCTTTACTTCCCTTTCACAGATGATCTCGTATTCAATCGCAATATTCTCCGCATCCTCGAAAGAAATCTCGGAGTTTACCGTAACGATCTGCCCCTGTAAAAACAGCTTCTTGATAATCACGGAAGGCTGAATCTTCATCTTATCCGCCAGCTCCTTAATCGTCAGGGAATCAGGAACCGTAATGACCTTGATCTGTTCTTCCACAACCGTCTCCGCCTTCTTCTCCGGCTTGATAAAACGGCCGGCCTTGTTACGGTTCTTTACGTTTGCGTCATCCTCTTCATAAATCAGATCTTTTTTGGAGCGTTTATCCTTCTCCTGACCGATTCTGCGCTTTTCCTCATCCCTGTGCTTTTCGGCATCCTTAATAGGACTTTCGGGCACAAAGTCCTTGTTATTCTGATTCTTCTTAAATCGATTATCCTGCCCGCCGTTTCCTCTCTGAGGGCGCTCACTATTGTTAAAATTCCGGCTGCCGCCCGCACCAGGACCTGCACTCTGATTACCGCCCTGATTATTCCTGTAATTCGGACGGCCCTGGCCTTCATTTCTTCTGTTTTCACCGTTATTACGGTTATTATACGGCCTTTCCTGACTGTTCGGTCTGTTCTGGCCTGCCGGTCTGTTCTGGACATTTGCTCTTTCCCTGTTTTCCTGTCTTTCTCTGTTTTCCGTTCTGTCTCTGTTTTCCTGTCTTTCCCGGTTTTCCTGCCGCTCTTTGTTTTCCTGCCTTTCCTGGCGTTCCTGTCTTTCCTGGCGTTCCTGCTTCTCCAGACGTTCCTGTTTCTCCTGCTGTCTGCGTTCCATCAGCCTCTCCTGCTGCTGTTTCTGACGTACCTCATAAGGCTCTGCCGTTACAGGAATCGGTTTCTGCGTCGGTCTGATGATCTTATGCGGCGCCGGCTGCTTTTCGGAACGGTTATTGTGGCCGCCTGCCGGCCTTCTGTCGCCGCCTCCCTGTGCATTCCGATTTCCGGGCATTTTGGAATTATGCGGATTGCTGACAAATATAATTTTCTTCTTTTTCCTGGGTTCCTCCGCTCCGGATGCTTTGTCTGCATTTCCGGCTTTTCCGGCATCCGTTGTTTTTTCCGCCTGCGGCGCAGCCGCCGGCTTTCCCGTATTTTCTGTCTTTACGGTATTTTCCGATTTTACGGCATTTTCCGTCTTCACGGCCTTTTCCGCCTTTTCAGAGCTCTCCGCTTCCTTCATCATTTTCTCTTTATCCGCACGCCTCTCAACAGCGCCGGCCTCTTCCTTCCCTGCGGTTTCCGCCGCACTTTTACCAAACTGCTTTCGGGCTGCCCCGATGGCTTCATCTTCGATGGAGCTTTGGGCCACCTTCACTTCATATCCTTTACCCTGCAAAAAAGCAATGATTTCCTTACTTTGCACTTCCAGCTCTTTTGCAAGCTCAAATACTTTTATTTTCGCCATACTGCTACCTCCGTCCAATGCCTGTATCTTCCAACTGTTTCCGTATCGAATCTGCAAATCCTTCATTCAGGACCGCCAGGGAAGTTCTGTCCTGCTTTCCTATGGAATGTCCAAGCACTTCCATCTCCCCGAACTGATAATAAGGTACTTCATAAAACCCGCACATATTCCGAAACTTTTTTTTGGTATTATCGGAAGCATCCTCCGATATGATAACCAGATAAGCCTTCCCCGACCTGACTGCGTTCTCCGTTGCAAATCCTCCACTGGCAATATTTCCGGAACGGGCCGCAAGACCAAGCATCGATAACACCTTTTTTTTCACCGGTTCATTATCTTTGCACATCTTCTTCAAATTCCCTTTCCAGATTTTCATAGAGTTCATCCGGAATCGCTATCTTAAGGGAACGTTCCAGTCCTCTGTTTTTTCTCGCCTTACGCAGACATTCCATTGTCATGCAAAGATACGCTCCCCTTCCGTTTTTCTTTCCGGTCATATCCAATACGATGGGGCCTTCCGCCGGTTTTAACACCCGCATCATTTCCCGCTTGTTCTTCATTTCTCCACAGCCCACACATTGTCTCATGGGAATTTTTTTCGCCATAGAACTCTTTGCCCTTTCTATTCCTCAAAGCCTTCTTCAGACTCTTCCTCGCCTTCTCCGTCTTCCGGTCCGAATTCCTCCGCGTCTTCTTCCGGTTCCGCTCCGCCCCCGTACGTTTCCTCAGCTTCTTCATAGTCCTCGGAAGCATATTCTTCCGGCTCATACGTTTCTTCGTATTCTCCGTCATAGCCTTCCTCATCGTACTCTTCATCATCGTACTCATAATCTTCATAGCGGAAGCCCGGAGCATCCTTCGCCTGCGTTTCACTCTTGATATCGATCTTATAGCCGGTCAGCCTTGCAGCAAGTCTCGCGTTCTGTCCCTCTTTACCGATTGCAAGGGATAACTGGTAATCCGGTACAACGACTTTTGCCGTTTTCTCATCCGGGTCGGCGAAAACCGCAACGATCTTAGCGGGAGACAATGCATTCTGAATGAGATTTCCCGGATTGTCGTCCCAGTTGATAATATCGATTTTCTCGCCGCGCAGCTCCTCCACGATCGAATTGACTCTCGCTCCGTTCAGCCCGACACAGGCGCCGACCGCATCCACATTCGGATTGTTGGAACGCACTGCGATCTTTGTTCTGCTTCCGGCTTCTCTTGCAATACTCATGATCTCGACCGTACCGTCCCTGATCTCCGTTACTTCCGTCTCAAACAACCGCTTTACAAGCTCCGGATGAGTACGGCTCACCAAAATTCTCGGTCCTTTCGGTGTATTCTTCACTTCCAGAATATATACCTTAATTCTCTCCGTCGGCCGGAAATCTTCACCGCGCACCTGCTCGCTTTCATTTAATACGGCATCTGTTTTACCAAGATTGATGGAAATATTTCTTCCCACATAACGCTGCACGATCCCGGTAACAACATCCTTTTCCTTTTCATAGTATTGATTATAAATTACGCTTCTTTCTTCCTCGCGAATTTTCTGCAGAATCACGTTCTTCGCATTCTGCGTCGCAATCCGGCCAAACTCTTTGGATTTGATCTCCACATGGAGAATATCTCCAAGCGCCGCCTTATGTGAAATCTCTCTGGCATCCTCTAAAGAAATCTGTAAACAGTCATCCTCTACTTCTTCCACAACTTCTTTTTCCGCATAACACAGAAAATCACAGGTTTCTCTGTCAATCTCAACTTTGATATTATCCGCCTTGCCAAAATGGTTCTTGCAGGCCGTCAGCAATGAATTTTCAATCGCATCGAACAGCGTTTCCTTACTGATTTCCTTCTCCTTTTCCAGCATATCCAATGCTTCCATCAATTCCTTATTCATTTTTCCAGTATCCTCCTTTTATCTTCCTCTTAAAAATCAAACGCCAGCCTGATGAGCGCGATCTCATTTCTGGCAAAAATTTCGTCTCCCTTTTCCGTTTCGATCGTAATCGTTTCCGCATCAAAAGCCTTTAGAGTGCCCTGAAACTCTTTTCTTCCGTCGATGGGCTTATAAGTCTTTAATTCCACCTCTTCTCCTATGCTTTTTGTCAGATGCTTATCTTTTTTCAGCGTCCTTCCAAGTCCCGGACTGCTCACCTCCAGAATATAGGCATCCGCAATAAAATCCTCTTTATCCAGCTCATCCGACAGCGCGCGGCTTACATTCTCGCAATCGTCTATGTTGACGCCCTCCGGCTTATCGATATAAACCCTCAGATACCAGTCGCTTCCTTCTTTCACATACTCGATATCATAAATCTCCACGCCAAAGCGCTCCACAACCGGCATCAGCAATTGTTCCGTTCTCGATTCATATGTCTCCCGTTTGGACATTTTTCCCTTTCCTTTCCTGTCACATAAAAAAGCGCAGGCTCCGCAGCATGCATATCGGCATCCACTACGTTGCAGCGTAATTCCATATCACATAAAAGAGTGGACTCGCAAGCCCACTCTTAGTGTAATCATTCTTTATAACATTCTTAGTGTAGCACCAATTTGGAAAGGATGCAAGGAAAATATTTCAAAATACTTTTTCCTGTATATTCTGCAGCAAATAAAAACAAACAATAATTCATCATCTACAAAAGCCTTAAAACTCTACCGGCTTATATTCTTCCATTTTCGGAATGAATGTATTGTCATAAAAATCAAGAAAAACACGGTAACATTCTTCTCGTGAACACATCTTATAATACAAATGAGTCCCATTTTCTTCAATTCCCAATTCTACTTCAATATCTCCATCATGTGTGCAGGCCTGAACATAACGAACTTTATATTGTGCTTTTGGTGCCGTTAATACTACAAACTGATCCGGTGTAACAAACATGTCTTCCAAATATTCCTCATATTCTGTTCAAGACCTGGCAATTTCGGGACATGGAAGTCCCGAAAAGTCCAATTCGAGCCCGGATGGCGAGTGTCGGGCGGTTGCGTCCGCATATCATAACGTTGG
>CALDLG010000125.1 GCA_937910785.1 uncultured Lachnospiraceae bacterium
AGCAGAAGACGGCATACGAGATAAGAAAATTACATTTTTAAAAAATGCATTTTTGGAGAACGGCTTGGATGATCAGAAAGAGAATGTGGCCGTTTTTTGTGAGGATATGACGGATGCTCTGTGCAGAAGGGAAAAATGCAGGAAGGAGAATGACGGCAGTATCGATAAAACAGCGCTGACAGGGACGCTGCAGAAACGAATTACCTTTCTTGCCCATGAAATCAGGATTTCCCTGCACAGTATCTATGGGAATCTTTCCATTTTACAGGCAGAAGGATATCCGGAAAACCGGTATCTGCACAATGCGGTACTTGCGGCGGAACAGCTTCTTCATCTCGTTAACGGTGTCCTGAGCGTATCTGCGATAGAAAGCGGCCGTCCGGGCCGCAGAATAGAGGCGGTCACGCTGGAAGAACTGACGGAGTATCCGAAAGGGATTTTCCGGCAGGAAACGGAGAGAAGGGATATCCGGATGCGGTTTTATTACGGGAAGCCGGTTTACCGGTATCTGTATCTGAACAGAATGATCGTTCAGCAGATATTGATCAATTTGATTTCCAATGCGGTAAAATATACGGAAAACGGCGGAACCATTGACTGCCGTATTTCGGAATTCTATCAGGAAGAAAAAAGAGTCAGGCTTTGTCTGGAAGTATCGGACACAGGAATCGGTATAGGGGAAGAATTTCTGGCCGATGTATGGAAGGGCCATACACGGGAAAGGCGTAAGAAAAAAGTAGAAGGGAGCGGTCTTGGGCTAACTTTGACGAAGTATCTGGTCGAGATGCTGCATGGCACGGTACAGATTGTCAGTCAAAAGGGTCTGGGAACAGTAGTATCCGTGGTAATTGAAACGGATGGAGATGATATTCTGCATGAGTTCTCTGAGCGTCCTGAAACGGTGGATGACGGGGAACTCATTTCTGTGAAAAGGGTTTTGATCGCGGAAAATGAAGATGCAGGTATGGAGATTATATGCCGTTATCTGGAAAACATGGGCATTGCAGCCGATAAAACCTATGACGGGGACGAGGTTCTGGATGTTTTTGAACAGTCGGAAGAATTTTATTATGATGCCATTCTGATGGATATCCATATGCCGTCTAAGAACGGAATCGAGGCGGTACGGGAGATCAGAAATATGGACAGAGGAGACCGGGATGTGCCGATTGTTATGATGACCGCGGAACTTCCTGAAGAGCAGATGTCAGGTGCCCTGTCGGATATGGTAAACGGGTATCTGGTCAAGCCATACCGCGCGGAAGACGTGCGGACCGCCCTGAAGGCATGCCGGAAGCTGGAAGAGCGGCAGAATGAGTAAGAACATGAGGGAAGGGCATGGGGATTGGTATGAAACCGGAGTTCGGGGAGGATTATATAAAGAGGGAAAGAGAATCCGTCATTCGACAGCTGAATCCGCATTTTCTGTTCAATGTGCTGGGAGCGCTCCGCATTGAGGCACAAACGGATGCCGATATCGCATATGACAGGATTTATGATCTTTCGAAATATTTTCGAACGGTATTTCTCGCGCTGGAGGGGCGGGAAAATATTCTTTTCCGGGAAGAGGCGGCCAGTGCGGTATCCTTTCTGAATCTTGAGAAGCTGAGATTCGGCGATGCATTTACGGTATATAAGGATTTCGGAACAGAGGATTTTATGCTGCCGCCGATGTCGGTACTGCCGCTTGTGGACAATGCGGTCAGGCATGGACTGTTAAAAGGAGAACGAAAAGGTGCGATAACGATCAGGAGCCGTGAGCTGCCTGCGGAATATATTGTTCAGGTGGAAGATGACGGCGTCGGTTTTGATGCGGCATGGTTTGAAAGAATGCCCGGCTGTGACGGCCCGGAAGCCGGAGGACTCCGGCGTGTCCGTTATCGTGTGGAGCATATGGCAAAGGGAAGGCTTGACGTACAGAGCTGTCCTGAAACAGGAACCGTTGTAACGATCCGGCTTCCGAAAACGGAACGGTAAAGACCGGAGGAAGCGGTCACAGGAAGAAAGGCGTGGTCATTGCCATGAGAATAAAAACAATTATAGTAGATGATGAGCCGTGGAGTCTGCGGCAGTTTCGGGATGCGTGCATAAGCAGCACGGACATTGATCTGCTGGGAGAATTCGGCAGCGCCCGGAAGGCGCTTTTGTATGCGCAGGATCATCTGCCTGATTGCGCGCTGTTAGATGTCAGAATGCCGGATATGGATGGGATCGAGCTGGGAGAAAGACTGCGGGAAATCAATCCCGGCATCATTCTCATTTATATTTCCGGATATGAAGAATTTCTGAAGGCGGCGATTATCAAGCTGCGGGCCGATTATTTTCTGCTGAAGCCTTTTAACGTAATGGATGTTGCACAGATGCTTGACAGAATAAAATACCTGTCAGGAAGGCTGCGTAAACGGGTAGAAGTTCAGACTTTCGGAGAGTTCGATATCTTCGTGGACGGGAAGCTGCTCGAATTTACCAACCAGAAGGCAAAGGAGCTGTTCGCGATCTGCATCGACAGGGGCGGTGAGGTTACGATGCAGAAGAGCATCAGCCTGCTATGGGAAGGCAGGAGCTATGACGATAAGGTAAAATGCCTGTACAGAAAGGCTGTCATCTATCTGAATTCCGTTTTCCGGGAATACGGTGTTGCCGATGTTTTCAGCAACAGACGCGGAAGCTGTCATGTGAACAGGGGCGAGATTCTGTGCGACTATTATGAGGTGCTGGATGGAAGGGATATTCATGATACGCTTTTTGACGGCAGGTATATGACGGATTATTCGTGGGGAGAGGAAACATGCGGTAAATTATGCCGCATGGCATCGAAGAATCTGATTTGATTTGAAAAAAATATAACAGGCTCTAAAGTCTTTGAGAAATTATCCGATACATTTATTGACAGTTAATGAATGTATATTGAATAATTCATGAAATACAGCATGTGGACAGGAAGGAGGAGTGATTATGCGTATTGAGGCATATACTCAGGTCCAGCAGTTATACAACACGAAGAAGACGGCTAAGGCGCCTGCGGCATCGAACACCGGAGCTTCCGATAAAATTCAGATTTCCAGTATCGGCAGAGATATTCAGGTGGCGAAAGCGGCAGTGGACGCGAGCAGCGATATCAGAGAAGAACTGGTAGCTCCTCTCAGAGCCGGTATTGAGAACGGCACCTATCAGGTGAGCGGAGAGAGCTTTGCGGAGAAACTGTTACAGAAGTATGAGGAAATATCCGCTCTGTAAGGCACAATGACGAACCGGAAGCGTGTGGAGGATAGATAGTGGCAAGTTTAATGGAGAACTTGATAGATGTTTTGGAAAAAGAAAGCGCTGAGTACAAAAATTTATTGAATTTATCCATGCAGAAAACACAGGTCATTGTGTCTGAGGATTTGGACCAGTTAGCAAAAATCACGGATGAAGAACAGCTTATCGTGAGCAGAATCAACCATTGGGATACGATTAGAAATGAGGCTGTACAGGATATAGCGAATGTACTTAACAAGGATGTTACGAAACTAAAAATTGCAGATTTGATCAAAATGCTCGGCCAGAGACCGGAAGAACAGCAGAAGCTGGCGGCGGTTTTCGACGACCTGAAGACGAGTGTGCGTAATGTTGCGAGAGTCAATGGACAGAACAGGGAATTGATTCAGAATGCGCTTGATATGGTGCAGTTCAACATGAATATCATTCAGTCTATGAAAGCGGCGCCGGAAACTGCCAATTATAACAGGGGAGCCTGCAGTACCGGTGATGTGATTGGCATGGAACGAAAATCATTTGATGCGAAGCAGTAAAATTAATTGTTAAGGAGCAGCGTTATGTCATTAATGGGAAGCCTTTATCTGGGCGTATCAGGATTACAAACTTCAAATAATGCGTTAAATACAACAGCACATAATATGTCGAATCTGGACACCGTCGGCTATACAAGACAGCAGGTGGCTCAGGCGACGAGAAGCTATAATACGATTTCAAAGAGTCAGTCGACAAATTGGCAGCAGCTGGGTCTGGGCGTCAATTATTCCCAAACAAGACAGGTAAGAGATTATTTTCTCGATCAGAATTACCGTCGTGAATCGGGCAGAAGTGCCTTTTACGACGTTGCTTACAGCGCAATGGAGGAGATCGAGGATGTTTTAGGTGAATCCTATGAAGGGCATGCTTTTTCGATTGCCGTAACAGATTTATGGACGGCTGTGGAAGAGCTGAGCAAAGATCCGACGCTCGCTGTAAATCAGAATCTTTTTGTGACAAGGGCCTATGAATTTATTACGAAGGCACAGGCTGTTTATACCAGCCTTGAAGAATATCAGGACAATATGAACAAAACGGTTGCGCAGGATGTGGAAACGATCAATCGATATGCGCAGCAGATCGAGGATCTGAACCGTCAGATCGCCAAAGTAGAGGGCGGCCTGGAGCATGCCAATGATCTGCGCGACCAGAGAAACTATCTGTTAGACGAATTGGCGACGATGGCATCGATTTCCTACCATGAGGATGTATTCGGTTATGTGACCGTTCAGATGGAAGGCGTGGATCTGGTAAAAGGAGGCCTTGTCAATAAGATTTCTCTTTATGAAGATCCGAAGACAGGATTTTATACACCTTATTGGGAAATGCTTGCCAATTACAGCTATGATGAAAACGGCCATAAATTTCTGACGAAGGACGCTCTGATATCCGCAAGAGTATTTGATCTGGAGCGGCCGATTTCTTCCGGGCTGAATACGGATATCGGCTCTTTGAAAAGCACACTGCTGGCGCGGGGGGACCACAGGGCCACCGCACAGGAGATTAAGGATATCAATCCCGACGGGGAATATGTGGAGAACTGGTATGACAACCATATTTCTCAGTCTATCATTATGAATATTCAGGCGGAGTTCGATCAGCTGATTAATGCGGTTGTTACGAAGATCAATGGAATTTTGAAGGAAGCGGCGGAGCTGGAATCCGAGAAATATCCTAACTCTACCTATCTGCGGGATGAGAACGGCAATCCATGGCAGCTGTTTGAGCAGATCGTTCAGGACGGTTCCTCCTGTAAGCTGCCGGATGGAACGGTTGTGGAGCTGGGCTGGACCGTTTCCAATATCGATATCAATATTAATCTTCGTCAGAACCCGACGCTGCTCGGTTTCCGGCTGACTGACAGTTCAGAGGACAATGCGACCGCGGAAAAACTGAAATTTGCTTTTGAAGAAGCGGTATATACATTGAATCCGAACGTACAGACACCGGTCAATTTCGTGGATTATTATAAAAATCTGGTTTCACAGGTGGCGAATTCGGGTTCCGTATTCGGTGAGATTATGGGCGCGCAGACCGTTACGGTGGATTCTCTGTTCAATGCGAGGGAACAGGTCGTTGGCGTATCTTCCGATGAGGAGCTGACCAATATGATTATGTTTCAGAATGCCTATAATGCTTCCAGCCGCTATATCAATGTGATCAGCGAGATGCTGGAACACATTCTGACGACGCTTGGAAGATAACAGGGAAAACGGATTTACGCCTGAGGGCGGAAGGGGAGAACAGATATGCCATCTACATTTTTTGGATTAACAATTGCATCATCGGGGTTAAGAGCGGCCAATGCGGCGCTCAATACAACAGGCAATAATATCAGCAATGCCAATACGGAGGGCTACAGCCGTCAGGCCGTAACGACGGAAGCTGCGGACGCGCTTCGGGTTTTCGCAGCCTACGGATGTGCGGGCGCCGGCGTTGAAACCATTGCGATTGAGCGTATCCGCGACAGCTTTTATGATAATAAGTTCCGGGAGAATGAGACCCGGCTGGGAGAATATGATGTAAAAGCATATTATATGCGGATGATCGAGAACTATCTGACGGACGATAAGGTATCCGGCTTTAAGACGATTTTTGACAAGATTTCGGCAGCTCTGCAGGAGGTGACGAAGAACGGCAGTTCTACCTCTACGAAGGCGGAGTTCGTGTCTACCGTAAAAAATATGACGGATTACTTTAATAATATGTACGGCAATCTGCAGAATCTGCAGGCGGACGTCAATGACGAGATTAAGATGCGTGTGGATGAGATCAATTCTATCGCGCAGGATCTGGCAACCGTAAATAAGCAGATCAACGTAATCGAGCTGACGGGCGTTATCGCCAACGAGCTGCGCGACAAGAGAGATGTCATGCTCGATAAGCTGTCCGGTATCGTGGATATTAAGACAGAAGAACGGCCGATTCTGGATCAGGACGGGAATCCGTCCGGCGCAAACCGGTTTATTGTCCAGATCGCCGGAGATCAGACGCTGGTGGATTCGGATGATTACAGGCAGCTGGAGTGCATAGCGCGGAAGACGGAAGAGAAGGTAAATCAGTCTGATATTGACGGCCTTTATGATATCTGGTGGTCGGACGGTATCGAATTCGGACTGTATAATGCTTCCATGGGCGGTGAGCTGCGCGGCCTGATACAGATGCGTGACGGCAATAACGGAGAATATTTCAACGGTACGGTCGATGGTCTTTATTATAATATCGATACGACTCGTGTGGTAATCAATACTTCCGCGGAATATCTGGGAAATATGAGCAAATGTACGCTTTCCGATACGGGCGGAAAAATTAATATCGGGAATCAGCTTTATTACTATACGGACTGGACCTATGAAGGAGACGGTAAATATTCCTTCACGATTGATAATAAAAAGAGCGATATGCCGCTTGTAAACGGTAAGATCAATTCGGAGGCCTTTGTCGGTGCGGAAGTAAGGTATCAGGGTATTCCCTATTACATGGAGCAGATGAACGAGTGGATTCGTGATTTTGCGAAGGCGATCAACGATATCTTTACGGAGGGCGTTACGGAGGAAAGCGTAGATGCGGGAATTCTTCTGACCGGTAATATCCTGACAGAGAAAGGGCAGTATACGGAAGGCTGGCTGAACGGCGTTTCGCGAAATGATAAGGGAAAATTAAACGATAAGGGTTATTATTATATTACGGCGGGCAATTTTGCGGTTGCCGAAGAGATTATGAAGGATGCCGCACTGCTCGGTACCCGGTTTGATCCGACGGCCGGTCCGGAAGAATGTGAACAGATTAAGAAGGTCATCTCCATGATATCGGATAAGAATCAGTTCAGCTTCCGTGGAAGGGACGCGGGCGGATTTCTGGAGTGTGTACTTTCCGATGCGGCTCTGAACGGAGAGAATGCGGAGACATTCTACACCACTTATCTGAGTCTGGAAACAAGCATTGATAACCAGCGGATTTCCATTTCGGGCGTGGATGAGGACGAAGAGGCCGTAAGTCTTGTAAAATATCAGAACTCTTATACGCTGGCATCCAAAATGATCTCGACGCTGACGGAAATTTATGACAGGCTGATTTTGCAGACCGGCGTTTAGGCTGAAAAATAAATGCAGGGTTATCAGATTGAAAAATCAGGGATTTTCCCGGATGCTGCAGGATAACAGGAAAGGAATGACTGGATATGAGAATAACGAACAGAATCATGCGGAACAATTCGCTGTATAATATTAATCAGAATAAAATTCTGGAAGATAAGCTGAGCAATCAGATGACGAATCAGAGTAAGATTACCAGACCTTCGGACGACCCGGTGGTGGCGATCAGAGCACTGCGTCTCCGTACGAATGTGACGATGGTGTCACAATATTATGATAAGAACTCGGAGGATGCGGACAGCTGGCTTTCCATTACGGGAGACGCGCTGAATACGGTTGGTGCGGTTCTGGAGGATCTTGTTACGCAGGTTACCGATGCGTCCAAGAAATCCCTGACCGCAGCGGATCTGGATATTATTCTGACTCAGATCAATGCATTGACGAAGGAGTTTTATTCCAGCGGCAACGTGGATTATGCCGGACGGTATGTATTTTCCGGATTCAGAACCGATATACCGATCACCTTTACCGCGGAGGATGAGAAAGAATTCAACAAAGATCCGGAAAACAAGCAGAATTATATTATCGAAGAGACGCGCGGCTATAACGATATCACCAGTATCAGCTATACGGACTGGAGGCAGGCGAACGGCGATGCCAAGCCGGATGAAACGCAGGTTACGAATAAAACGCTTTATCGTTTCAGACTGTCCTATGGGGAGCTCGATAGAACGATCAAGGACGCTGCCGGAAACGTTGTGATGGACCCTGCGATTCAGATGGAGATCAACGGAGCTACGCTGCCGGTAAATCCGACTCCATATGATAATCCGGAAGATGCTTATAAGGCGGTTGCGGACGGAACGACACAGGTTGCCTATATTCCTTCGACCGGTGAAATCGTATTCAGTGAAGACAGTTATAACGATGATAAGCAGATCAATGAAAATATGCAGGTGCGGGTGAAGTATTCCAAGAGCACATGGAGAGAGGGCGATATCAATCCCGTTCATTACTTCCATTGTATTTCCAGCGATCAGCGGCACGCATCTGACGCAATGGGACTGGAAGCGGCCAGAAACACGCTCAAGGATGCGCAGGAAGACTTAAAGCTGAAAGAGGCAGATCCGAATACGACGCAGGCGGATCTCGATGCGGCGCGTCAGGCGGTAGAGGATGCGCAGGAAGTCATTGACAATATCATGGCGAATGTGATCGAGTATAATGATGAGGGCAAGGATCAGGATATTTATTATGATATGGGCTTTAATCAGGATATTCAGGTGAATACGCATGCGCATGAGGTATTTACACATGGGGCCAGAAGAGATGCCGATGATCTCAAGGTTTATTTAAAACAGCTGCAGGACGTGGAGACCAAAATCAGCGATATCGAGAAGAAGATGAAGGACTATCCGGAAGATTCACAGGAATATAAAGATTTGCAGCTTGAGCTGGATGCGGTGAATAAGGCATATACTTATGTCAGAAATAACATTCAGAAGAAATTTGAGAATCAGATCACCAGTTACCAGAATTATATCGACGATACCAATGTGGCCGTAACGGATAACGGTACGAGAAGAAGCCGCCTGGATCTGATCAAGAACAGACTGATGGGACAGAAGGCTACCTTTAAGGATTTGCAGAGCAATAACGAGGATGTGGACGTAACGGAAGTAGCTGTGCAGCTGAAGAGCTCAAAGCTCACTTACGAAGCGGCTCTGGCGGCGACCAGTAAGATCATGCAGACCAATCTGATGAATTATATCTAAGAGAGAGGGAAAACTTATGAAGGTAACGACAAAAGTATTCGGCGAAATTACAATCGATGATGACAGAATCATAACTTTCCCAAAGGGAATTGTCGGATTCCCGGAGCTGACCGATTTTGCGCTGCTTCACGACTCAGAAAAGGGTTCGGATTCTATTCACTGGCTGCAGTCTCTGCAGGAACCCGCATTTGCGATGCCTGTCATGGACCCGTTGCGCGTATGTTCCGATTATAATCCGGAAGTGGACGACGAGCTTCTGAAGAATCTCGGAGAACTGGACCCGGAGGAAATGCTGGTGCTTGTTACGCTGACGGTACCGAAGGATGTCAAACTTATGTCTGTCAATCTGAGAGGACCGATCATTATCAATGCAGTACAGAAAACGGCAATACAGGTTATTGTGGAAGGCGATGAATATCCGGTGAAATTTCCGATCTATGATATTCTGGAAGCCAATAAAAAGAAAGCGGGTGAGTAGATGTTAGCTTTATCCAGAAAAAAGAGCGAAGCGCTTATTATTAACAACAACATTGAAGTCACCGTGCTCGAAATCAAGGGAGAACAGGTGAAGCTCGGCATCAGCGCACCGAAGGAAGTTCCGGTATATCGGAAAGAGGTTTATCTACAGATTCAGGATTCCAATAAAGAAGCGGTAAATATCGACGGACTGGAGGCTCTGCAGAATCTGTTGGGCTGACGGACTAAACCGGCTGGTCGGAAGTGTGAAAAGAAAAGGCCGGGAAAATGAATGAAAAATGTAGTATCTGATAAGGAAGCGGAGAAAACGGATGCCGCTTCCTTTTTATAGCAGGAAATTGTGACAGTTCAAATCATTTTGGGAAGAATGCGAAGCGCTCTTCGGACAGCCGCTGTCAGGCGGCGATTTTTTGTGGGTGGAATTATGAAAGCAGTGAGTATCATTATTCCCTGTTATAATGCAGCGGAATATCTTGACAGATGCATGGAGCATCTGCTTTTGCAGACGATCGGTCTGGAAAAAATGGAGATCATTCTGGTTGATGACGCTTCGACGGACGATGGCGCGACACTTAGGGGAATGATGAAATACGAGCGGAACTATCCTGATCATGTTATGGTAATTGCCTGTGAACAAAATGCCGGACCCGGCGCCGCGAGAAATATTGGTCTTGCATATGCTTCGGGAGATTATATTGCCTTTGTTGATGCCGATGATATCATGGATGTATCGATGCTTGAGAGAATGCATGAGGCTATGCGGAAATACGACACAGATGTGGTGGAGTGCAGCTATAAGACATTTGCCGACGGTGAAGAGATTTATTTGGAAAAACGGGATCGGGATTATCTGATACGGATAGAAACGCCGCAGGACAGAGGGCGTTTTCTTGTGAATTCGTTTAAGACTGCTGTCTGGGGACGCCTGTACCGCAGAAGCTTTCTTCACCGGAATTCCCTGTCTTTTCCTGAGAATATCCGATATGGTGAGGATAATTTTTTTTCAGGGCTGGCAATGCTTCTGTGTGGTTCCGTTTATCATATCGGGGATACGCTTTATTATTATTACCGGAATGAAAAAGGCCTGATCCGGAATAATACGGATAACGGCAGAATCCGTCAGCTTGCAGAGGTTATGGAACAGTATCTTCTGGCGCTCAATGACAGAGGCTTTTTTCAAGGCGTTATGGATGGATACGAGGAAGAGTTTGAATGGTATATGATTTACAAGTATTTTATGGACCCTGTCAGTTTTATAATTTCAAGACAAATGCAGGACTGGAAAGAACAGGTTTCCTTTTTTCGGAAGGCGTTGCTGCGGTTTTTTCCTGATGCCTGTCAAAACAGATATCTGAACGGGGATGTAAGATGGAAAGATTATGTCTTTTTATTGAAAAACGACATTATTTAGCAAAAAAACAAAACGGGTCCGTTCATGCGGCCTACTGACTGCTCAGAATCCGTATCATTTCGGCAAGCCGTATCTCATAAGTGTGATACCTTGCCGTTTTTTCATATCCATGCATGGCTATTTCCATTCTTTCGGTGTCGTGATGCAGATAGTAATCCACTTTTCGGATCAGATCCTCCATACTTTCGTAAACCTCAAGATCCCTGCCGATTTCGAAATATTCCGGTATTTCCGCCTGATAATTGGTGAGCAGAAATCCTCCGCAGCCGAGAATATCCCAGACGCGGAGGGAAAGACCGGTTTCGATCGGCCGCATGGTGATGTTCAGATTGATTTTGGATGCCTGAAAAATCATGGGCATTTCCGTCAGCGTGGCGGCGGCGCCTCTGTTATGAACAAGAGGAAGTCCGGAGGCATCGCTGCGGGTATAAAGCGATACGTCAAAATGCTCTGAAAGAGCGGTGAGAACAGAAGTTCTTTCCACGTTTGCGAGCTTCATGCCGATATACTGATGAGCCGCGAGATAGCGGTCCGTATTCAGGAAAACATCCTGCCCTCTGTAAAAATCGGGATCGGCAGCGGCGATCTCCGAAATGACATCATCGGAAAGGGTATCATAGATGAAATTATAGCCAAAGACTTTCATCTGGGCCTGAATCAGTCCGTTTACATAGCCCTGCGTATAAGACGAAAGGGCGTTATTCTGAACCAGTCTGTCATACCGGCATTTTTCGGAATAGAGAGAGCCGATAAAGCATACGTCATGTCCGTATTTCCGATAATCCTCCTCCGTCATGTCA
Organism: uncultured Lachnospiraceae bacterium; assembly: GCA_937910785.1. Classification (GTDB taxonomy): domain Bacteria; phylum Bacillota; class Clostridia; order Lachnospirales; family Lachnospiraceae; genus UBA3282. The sequence goes on from CALDLG010000125.1 coordinate 11,852, forward strand.
GGGATGATCTTTTCCCACCGTTTCACATTCGTGGCAAGTGGCAGATAGTATATGTGATCCGGATTATAAGGGTGAAAAAAAGCATATTGTGCCTGATCAAACAGAAAAATGCGGTTCCATTCATTTTTCAGTGCATTGGAAAAAAGCTCCGGGACGGGGCTGTCCACGCTCCAGCAGACATAGGGAATCCGGAAATGGTTACAGGTATAGGAGATTGCGGGATAGAAATTTATGCTGAAAACGAAGGATAACCGGTGTGAGAGAATCCATTCGGTAACCTTCCCGGCGCAGCGGGAAGGGGTGACCTGCTTGTCCTTCATTTCCATTGTTTCCTGATGCACCGTAATGCCGAAGGCTTCGAAGCACTGAATGATATCCGGCTCACATATGCTGTTGTATCGATAAATCAGGATTTCCATAAAATATTCGTCCCCTTTTTAAAAATTTATGTTATATTATTATAAGGATAGTGTAACGGAAAACAGGAAAAGTTCCAAGAGAAAAATTATATTACCACCCTAAATTATTATCGTGATAGTCCGATATATACAACAAGGGACTATATGCCTGCGGGCAGGATAGTCAGGACGATTCTGAAAAAAGAACTACGAAACTCAATATCACATGGAGGTGATTATAATGGCAATTGAACCATTAAGCAGTACAATGACTTTTCAGGCACAGGATGTGGTAAAGCCAAAGACGCAGACTGTCCAGCCGGTTGACATGGAAGTTTCACCGGATGACCAGACCGTAAAGGTCGATGCAACTACAGCGTCCGTGATTCGTTCGCAGCCGGAAGACGACGAGGCGGGAAACGGAGCTGACAGAGGGAGAGATGCCGACGGCAGTCCGAAGGATGGCCTGAATCCTTCCAAGACGGTATCGGAACCGCTGAAAAAAGCGATTGCGGAGATGAACCGCAAGATTAATAACACCAACGAGGAGGCCGTCTTTGGTGTTCACGAGGATACGAACAGAATAATGATCAAGATCGTAGACAAGGATACGAAAGAGATTATTAAGGAATTCCCGCCGGAAAAAACGCTGGATATGATTGCGAAGGTATGGGAGATGGCAGGAATCCTCGTAGATGAGAAGAGATAGGAGGAAGACAGATGTCTATTAGAATTACCGGAATGTATTCAGGGCTTGATACGGAGAGCATTATCAGCGAACTGATATCCGCGCAGAGCGTTAAGAAAAATTCACTGGTAAAGGCACAGACGAAGCTGAGCTGGAAGCAGGATGCGTGGAAAGCGCTGAATACGAAAATTTATGATTTCTATACGAATGTACTGAGTGATATGCGTTATGAGGGTTCCTATATCAAGAAGACGACGAAGGTCTCCAATTCGAACGCATTGAACGTTATTACGGGCAGCGATGCGGTGGACGGCGTAAGAAGCGTACTGATCAAGCAGCTTGCCAAGGGCGGCAGGCTGACGAGCGGAAGCCTTGCGAGCAGCGACGGCGTTCATTTCAGCGGGGCGGCGACTCTGGCACAGCTGTTAAAGCACAGGGGTGAAGATGTGTTTGGAAAGGGCAGCGGCTATGATTCGAAGAGCGTAAGCGGTAGCTTCCGGGTCGTAGGCGCGCAGGGCCAGTATGTAGATTTTAACATCGACGAGAATACGACGATCGATGATGTGGTCGGCATGCTTCGGAGTACCGGGCTGAATGCCAACTATGACGCGGATAATCAGAGACTTTTTATCAGTTCCAAGAACACCGGAGCCCTGAATAATTTCAACCTGCAGGCGAATGACGTGGGAGGCATGAATGCGCTGGCATGTCTGGGACTGCTGTCTGCAAATGACATTAAGAGCGAAGACCCGTCCAAGCCGACATGGACAGAGATCTGGGCGGGATATAAAGACGCGGCCGGCAACAATACGGCAGAATACGAAGAGCTGATTAAGAACGAAATCGACAAGCGGGCGCAGGCATATTTTGAAGCGAACAATAAGCTGTCGGAAGAGAATACAAAGCTGCAGGAAGACATCGAGAAGATGAAGGAGGAGAGTCAGAAGCTTCTGGACGATCTGAATCCCGGCGATGTCATGGCGACACAGTTTATGATCAAAAACGGTGTGCCCTTCAAAAGTGTTCTGGAGGATCTGTACAAAGACGGAGGCCTCTATGAACAGTATATGGATGCGCAGGCAGAGTATGATAAAGTGAGCGGGCTGGATGACAGCGATCCGGATAAGCAGGCCAAGAAAACGGCGATGGAGAACGCGAAGAAGGCCTACGACGATACAAGAGCGAAGGTTGATAACTTTATTCAGGATGTCTGCTACGGTCCGCTGGAAAAGGTGGAAGAACTGGATAAAGACGGGAATCCGACCGGCAATTATGTGCAGGAAGTGGATGAGGACGGCAATCCCGTGGTGGATAAGGACGGCAATCCCGTTTATGTCATGGAGCGTAAGGGCGGCCTGAACGAGGAATATGAGAAGGCGGTAAAGGAAGGCAATGTGACGCCGGATCTTCAGGCGAAGGTGGATTCCATCAATAAATGGTATAATGCCTTTACCAAGACGGAAGAAAACCGTAAAAATATCTATAAGAATGAAGACAGCATTGAGAAGAATACGCAGCAGATCGCTGACAATAAACAATATTTCACGGTAGATTCCTCGACAAATAAGGTGGAGGCAACGGCCAATCTCGATACGCAGGTCAGAGATGAATTTGATACCCGTGTTCAGACGGCGAAGGAAATGCTGGCGCTTGTTGAGAATGCGGATAATAAGGGAATGTTTACGGCCAGCAAGATCGATGCGCAGGATTCCCTGATTCTGATCGATGGTGCGGAATTTTCCTCGATGACCAATACCTTTACCGTAAACGGACTGACGATGACGGTTCTGGAGGAGACGGAGAAAGAGATCACGATGACGACGTCGACTGATACGGACGGCATCTATAATATAATCAAGAATTTCTTCACAGAATACAATAAGCTGATCAATGAGATGGACTCCATGTACAATGCAGAGTCTTCCAAGGGCTATGAACCGCTCCTTTCCGAAGAAAAGGAAGCGCTGAGCGACAGCGAAGTGGAAGAGTGGGAGAAGAAGATCAAGGATTCCCTGCTTCGAAGAGACAGTACATTGAGTTCCGTATCCTTCGGTATGGCATCTACTCTGCTGCAGGGCGTTGAGATAAACGGCAAGAAGATGTATCTGTCGGATTTCGGAATCAATACGCTTGGATACTTCAAGTCGAAGGAGAACGAGAGAAACGCTTATCATATTGACGGAGATCCGGATGATCCGACGACAAAGGCAAATGAAGATGTTCTGAAGAAGATGATCGCATCCGATCCCGATACGGTGATGAGTTTCTTCTCGAAGCTGTCCACGAATCTGTATGATAAGATGACCAAGCAGATGGAAGGAACGACGCTGAGCAGCGCGTTTACCGTTTATAATGACAAAGTAATGAAGTCGGAATACGAAAGCTATACCGAACGGATTAAAAAAGAGGAAGATAAGCTGAATTCCATGATGGATAAGTGGTATAAGAAGTTTTCCGCAATGGAAGTTGCGTTGTCCAAACTGGAATCCAGAAGCAGCTCTCTGGCGAGCATACTCGGAGGCTGATAACTGACAATGGTGTGTTAAGATCAAGGAGGAGAATGACAATGCCGGCACGAAACCCCTTTGCAGAATACGAGAATAATAAGATAATGACTGCTTCACCGGCGGAAATAACACTGATGCTTTATGAAGGCGCGATTAAATTCTGCAACATAGCCATTATTGCGATTGAGAATGGCGAGACGGAGAAGGCGCATATCAATATTAAGAAGACACAGCGTATTATAGAAGAATTTCGAAATACACTGGACCATCAATATGCGGTAGCCGAAGAGTTTGACAAAATTTATGTATATCTTCTGCAAAGGCTTCTTCAGGCGAATATCCGTAAGGATAAGGAGATACTGGAGGAGGTCAATATGCATCTTCGAAGCGTCAGGGATACATGGAAAGAGGTCATGAAGCGCTGCAGACAGGCGTAGAAAGGGCGGGCATGAGTCAGAATATAGCACAGATACTATTGCAGAGTCTGGAGAAAAAGAATCAGATACTCGATGACATCATCAGAGAGAACGAGAAACAGGAAGTAATTCTGAAGCAGGAAGAACTGGATATGGATGCGCTGGACGCTTCACTGGAAGAGATCGGTACGCTTGTCGAACAGCTGGAACGTCTTGATAACGGATTTGAGTCCGTATACGATAAGGTGCGGACGGAAATTGTGGCGAATAAATCCATGTATCAGAACGAGATCGCGCGGATGCAGGAAGCGATTCAGCAGATCACCGATAAGGTGGTGAAGATCAACGCCTGCAGAATGCGCAATCAGATGCGGGCGGATAACCAGTTTAAGAAGAAAGCGCAGGAGATCAAGAACCTTACGTCGAAAACAAGGGCGTCCAAAAATTATTATAACAATATGAATAAGCTTAATTATGTGGCCCCTCAGTTTTACGACAGCAAAAAATAGTGCTTACGGGCAGTTTTTCTTCAAAATTTTTCTGAAAAAATTTGAAATTTGCCCTAAAGTAAATCGGAGAAACACCGATATATATTACAAGTAAAGCAAGCTGATTACTTACTTGACTAATAGTCGCCCTGTAACATAAGTTGCATCGTGGCTAAAGTAATGGAATCGATGGCAGCGTACGAGCCGGAGATACCGTTACAAACTAAACAATGCGGCAGGGAAGCCGTATCAAATTCAAGGAGGAATATAATATGGTAGTACAACACAACATTACAGCGATGAACTCTAACAGAATGCTTGGTTTGACAACAAGCGCTCAGGCAAAGTCAACAGAGAGACTGTCTTCCGGTTATAAGATCAACCGTGCAGCAGATGATGCAGCAGGTCTTGCTATTTCCGAGAAAATGAGACGTCAGGTTAGAGGCCTTACACAGGCATCTGCAAACGCTCAGGACGGTATTTCTACTGTACAGACAGCAGAAGGTGCATTGGCAGAAGTTCAGGATATGTTACAGAGAATGAATGAGCTGGCTGTTAAAGGTGAGAATGGTACTCTTACAACATCAGACCGCGCATCCATCCAGTCCGAAATCGGTCAGCTGATGAGCGAAATCGATCGTGTACAGAGCACGACTACCTTCAACGAGATGAACCTGTTAGACGGTTCCTTCATCAAAGGCCTTCAGGTTGGTGCAGAAGCTGGTCAGCACATCAACATCAGCATCGCAAACATGAGTATGGCAGGTCTTGCTAACAACATCGACAGCAAGCTGTATACAAAGGTTACTTTCAGAAATCTGACAGCTGGTTCCGTTAGCGGTACAATGTCAACTTACAAGCAGAGTCAGCTGACTCAGTCCGGTGCAAACGTAATCATCGGCGAGATGACAACAGGCTCCGTAAACACATGGTCTACGATCAATACAGAGACTAATACGTACAACAAAGCTACGTTGTCAAGTGACATGGCTACGAAGATCATGAATACCTTCATGAAACTGGATGCTGGTAATGCTTCATCTGTTGCAACCGCTCAGGATTTCAACTCCCTGAACGCATTCATCAAGGGTGCACTTTCCTTAGTATCTCAGCAGAGATCTGACCTCGGTGCTATCCAGAACAGACTTGAGCATACGATCAACAACCTGAACAACATCGTTGAGAACACAACATCTGCTGAATCTGCTATCCGTGATACAGATATCGCTACTGAAATGGTTAAATACTCCAACAACAGTATCCTTCAGCAGGCTGGTACATCCATGTTGTCACAGGCAAACCAGAGCAACCAGTTGGCACTGTCCTTACTTGGCTAATTCTCTGGAGCTTAAGAGTATTGCATAATGAACTACCAAGAGCCCACTCTGATGAGTGGGCTCTTTTATGGTGCGCCCGGCAGGGGCGCAGTCTTCGGAATATCAATCCGGATTTTCAATTCATCCGCTGCAGCGCTTCAAGAGCCGGCGCGAATTCTCCACATTTCTGATAATGCTGTCCGGCAATCTCCTTCTGGCCGAAGAACTCATAGATGTAGCCGATATAATAAGAAATGACACGAGATTCTATAGAATCCCTCGTGGGGGCGGTAAGCGCTTTGACCAATTCCGGCAGTGCCTTCAGATGTTGGTTCCGATGAAGATACATCACGCCGATCATGCACAGATAGTCCGCATTATTGCTGTAATATTCATAAAAGGATAAGAGTGGCATGACCTCCTCCGACTTTCCGATATCCAATAGCATATTACCATAATTACATACCAGAATACGGGTATAATCCTCTTCCGGCGGCGGATTGCGATCCATTGCCATCTGAAAATAGGCGAGGGCGCGTTCATGGTCCCGCATACAGAGATAGCTTTGTGCCATTTGAAAATAGTTGTATGGTTCAAGGGGATTCTTTTCGATTTCCGGAAGAAGCAGATTGATATCCCGCATGGATTTTTCATTCAGCTTTTCGACAGAACCGATATATCCCGCGTGATCGGCTACGATCGGGAGGCTGTAGCTTGTAGTGCGAAGATTGGCGGCCGGGACCAGTATTTCATGAATCGGCCGTTCGTAATGGTAATATTTTCGGTTAAAGAGACGGTCTATAATAGTCGTCTGGCAATGTTTTTCCTGATCCACCTCGAAATAGTCCAGACGTTTGATCAGTCCGACGCTTTTGGGATGGTCGGCGATGAGCTGCTGTACCTGATCAAAATCGAACTCTACAAGATACTCGTCGGTGTCCAGGACGAAGATCATGTTATGGGAAGCGCGGCTGATCGAGAAATTTCTGGCGGCGCTGAAGTCGTTTACCCATTCGAAATCATAAACCCTGTCGGTATACTTGCGCGCCACCTCTTTGGAGTTGTCGGTAGAGCCGGTATCCACGACGACGATTTCAAAAGGGTATGGACTGAGTGACTGCAGACATTTATCCAGATGTTCGGCTTCATTTTTGGTGATGATACATACGGAAATGGGAATCATGGCATTGCTGCTCCTTTCAGTATTTCCAGACGTTTCAGGGCGGGGGCAAAATTACCGCATTGCCGGTAACAGGAAACGGCGGCCGGAAGATCGCCCAGAATTTCACAGATTTCTCCGGTCTGGTAAACGGGTAGAAAGCTGTTTGCGCCCTCCTGCCTGCATAAAGGCATGCCGATCGCTTTCTGGTATTGTTCGAAAGCCTGCTCATACATTTGATTCTGTTTGTAAATGTTCCCCATGAGATAAATAAAATCAGCGGAAGGAGAAAAAGCTTCGTAAATGCTTTCAAATCCAAGGGCTGTCTCCTGCTGGCCGGTACGGAGCAGCGCGTTTCCATAGGAAACAACCATAGCCTGTACATAAGCAAGCTCCGGGTCCAGATCAAAGGAAAGCCCTTTGCTGTAATATTCACAGGCATTTGTGTAATCCTCAATGATTTCGCAGCTTTTTCCCAGCTGATAATACAGATAGGGGTTATCAGGTTCCTGCAGAAGCTGTTTTTGCAATAGTGTAAAATTGCGTTTGAATTTGGCATTCCGTTCTTCTGTGTTCATGTCATATCCGGTGTGCAGAATGGTTGTTTTAAGCAGAAAAGCGGAAATCTCGGAACCATGCCTGGGGGTAAGCTGTTCGTGAATCATGCCGGTATAGTGATAGAGACGCCTGTTAAAAAAGCGTTCCGTATAATCGGTGTTGTTGAGGACCGGAACGCCGTTTTCCGTAACGAGATTTTCCCTGGAAACGGAACCTACGCTGTCGGATAAATGCTTCCGAAAATAGTTCAGTTCCTCGATGTCGATAGTTTTGATGGTTTCGTCGCAGTCGAGCATGAAAATCCAGTTATTGGATGCCGCCCGCAGAGAAAAATTTCTGGCGGCGCTGAAATCATCACACCATTCGAAATCAAGTACCTGATCGGCATATTTCGCGGCCAGCTCTTTGGTGCGGTCAGTGGAACCGGTATCGACGACAACGATTTCGAAACCGCAGGGTTTGATGGAAGACAGGCATTTTTCAATTCTTTGTTCTTCATTTTTAGCTATAATACATACGGAAATAGGATGCATGAAAATCCCCTTTCTTTTTGAATTCCGGCATTACCTTTAAGACGTGCTGACGCCCAGCGCATTCAGGCGGTCTATGGCCAGCGGATAGCCAAAAGCGGCGGCGCGCCGGTAAAAAGATACCGCAGACGAAAGGTCGCCCAGCATTTCGTTGATCAGTCCGATATTATAGTAGGGAAGATAGGTATTTACCCCTTCCTCCCGGACGTTGGGACACTGAATGGCCTTCACGAACTCCATCATGGCTTTCATGGGCTGGTTGAGTCTCAGATAGGAAGCTCCCAGAGTGCACAGGAAGCTGGCATCGTCCGCAAACTGGTCATAGCGCGGGACAAAGAAGGCTACGGCTTCTTCGGCTCTTTCGGTAACGTTCATGGCATGGAGATAGGCCTGAGCAATCACAGGAAGCCAGGGCTGCCGCGGGTCTATCGGGAGCTCGAAGGCCTTCTTATAATAAAGATAGGCGTTTTCGTAATCTTCGATGGAATTGTAGGACTGGCCCACCTGAAAATAAAAATAGGGATCGTCCGGATTCTTTTCAATCTCCTTCAAAAGAAGCGTATTGTTACGTTCCACCTTCTGCAGCATGCTTTCCATGCCGCCGCAGTATCCCACGTGATCCAGCGTAAGAGGAATGTCATAACGCTCAAAGAGGGTGCTGCCGGTCTTTATGTCCGTAACCTGTTCATGGATGGAAAGGGTATAGTAATAGCGGCGCTTATGAAAAAGCCGTTCCACCCGGTCCGGATAGGAGACCTGCATGCCGCCGCTTTCATAATAGCTGTGGCGGAGCAGCATGCCGACGCCGCGGGGATGTTCCTCGATGGCCTGATAAATGGCATCCAGATCGATTTCCGTCAGGAATTCGTCACAGTCCAGAATCAGAACATAATTGTGTGACGCCTTCTGCAGAGAAAAATTTCTGGCGGCGCTGAAGTCGTTAATCCATTCGAAATCATAGATTTTATCCGTATATTTCCGGGCCAGCTCTTTGGTCTTATCGGTGGAACCGGTATCGACAAAAATGATTTCGAATGAATAGGGCATTAACGGAGCAAGACATTTTTCGATATTTTTTTCTTCATTTTTTGCAATAATGCAGACTGAAATTGGTATCATGTCAATTTTCCTCCAATAATCGACAGGTAGTGTAACCCCTGTTCTTTATGTTATGTCTGCTGCAGATAATATTGCAGCAGGCCGGAAACCTGCGTCAAAATCCCCAGATTCTCCGCGCTTTCCAGAACATCTTTGGTGACGTCTGAAAAAAGTCCGAAGGAAAGCAGCGCTTCCCGATGCATTGCGATCATACGGCATCTTGCCTCATAGTAGCCGGAAATGTTATGGGAGACACCGTCCCTGCTCAGATTGACGATCAGGAGCGGCTCGTCCAGAAAGGCGATCTCATGATCCTTCGAAATGCGAAGGAATAACTCCCAGTCCTCCAGACAGGTCAGCGTTTCCAGAAACAGGCCCGATCTCTCCAGACATTGCCTGCGGACCAGAACGCCCGGCGTTCCGATCGTATTTCGCCGAAGCATATGGCGGTAAATATTTCCCTGCTTTTCTTCAGGCGGGATATTGGGGCCGGGAACTAAAATGACACTGCCGTCAGCTTTTCTGCATTCATAGGGACAGTAAAGCAGACCGGCATCCGGTCTTTCTGTCAGGAAATTCATCTGCTTTTCCAGCTTGTCTTCTTTCCAGTAATCGTCGCTGTCCTGAAATGCGATGTAGTCATATGCGGCCTGACGGATGCCTTCGTTTCTGGCGGCGGCGACGCCTCTGTTTTCCGAAAGCCTCAGATAACGGATGCGACTGTCGGGAATGGAATTTATGACAGATTCCGTATGATCCGTCGAACCATCATCGACAAGCAGTAGCTCGAAGTCGGAGTAAGTCTGCCGCAGAACACTTTCGACTGATGCCGGCAGGACGTCTGCCCGGTTATAAGTTGGGATAATAATACTTACTTTTTCCATATCAATTCCTTTATTTCATAGTTTGCTCCGGTTTGGGCCTGGCGTCTGCGGGAAAGAAGGCGCCTGTCATTACAGATGATCGAGCATTTCCCGAACCCGGTGGCGGTAGGTATGCGCCGCGGCAAGTCTGTCGTGTCCGTTTCGGGCGATTCGGAGACGTTCTTCTTCATGAGCCAGGTAATATTCGATCTTATGCAACAGGTCAGCCTGGCTTTCATAGAAATCAAAGTCTTCCCCCGGAACAAAAAATTCTAAAAAATCATTCTGGTAATTGCTGAGCAGGAACCCGCCGCTGCCCATAATATCAAAGGCCCGCTGCGGAATGCCGCTGCGGATGCTGCGCAGTGAAATATTCAGATTGATACGGCTTCGTTTGAATACGAGAGGCATTTCCCGATAGTTGTCTACGGGACCATGGTTGGTCAGGCCGGGAAGCTGAAAGCTTCGATCATGCGTAAACAGGTCAAAGGGATGTCTTGCGGCGATCTCCCGAATCAGCGCCGTTCGTTCCAGACCGGTGATTTTTCGGTTAATAACGTATTGGGCATAAAGATATTCCTTCGTTTCCACACCGTCCGGGTTCGGTTCTATCGGAAGAGAATGATATAAGTCTGACATAATGGGAGATAACGTTTCCTGTATAAAGTTGTAGCCGTATACGTTCATCTGCGCGGCAATCAGCGCATCCAGATAGCCCTTCGTATAGTCGGACAGGTTTTTCATCCGTTCGAAAAAATTGTGCTTCTCGGTGTAGAGGGAACCGATAAAAGAAACATCGTAGAGAAATTCCCCGTTTCCGGACGGATTCCGTGTACTTTCCGTTATGGCATCCAGACGGTTCGGATTCGCAGCCATCGGCAGGTAATGTACCGTGTGGATTCCTGCTTTATGAAATTCCAGATAAAGATCTTTGTCAAAAACATAGATGATATTGCATGGATTAATGGCAGTGTAGGAGTAGAGCATCACATAGGGACTGTCGTAAATCCAGGAAATATACCGGATGTTTTCCCGTTTGCATACATTGGAGACGACCGGGAAGTAGTTAAAGGAAAAAACGGCGTCCGGAGCCTCCCGGCGTATAAGAGCGGGGAGCTGCGCCACGGATTTTTCGTCATTTCTGGCATCTTTATTAAAAAAGGGGAAGCTGACGAGGGTGTGCCCTTCTTTCAGGAAGGCTTCCTTCATGTCTTCGTTTCCGTAGCTTGCCCATTCGATAAACAATATTTTCATAGCGGCCTCAGGTATAATAGTATTAAAAACAGTATAGCAAAAGATCAGAGATTTGGGTAGAGGGGAAATGGGCGGAAGAGTGCGGGGGAGAAAGGCATAATCCTGCATATGATACCGGATTGCACAGTGGCAGTTGTACAGGAAGAATTACAAAGCGGCAATTCTGCATGCACGCGGTTGTATACGTGGGCATATGTGGGCGGGATATTCGTATTGACAGAACAGTGGTTATTCATTAATATTATAAATACGGGTCGATAAAGTATATATATCATATTTAATTTAAATATACCGTAAAAATTACGAACAGCGAAAAAGAATTGGAGAAATCATGAATATTGCGATGATTTTAGCCGGAGGGACGGATTCCAGATTCCAGATGAGCGTTCCGAAGCAGTTTGTCAATGTCTATAACCGCCCGGTAATTGTTTATACACTGGAAGCATTTCAGAAACATAATGAAATAGATGCGATTATGGTTTCCTGTCTGGACGGATGGCAGGAGATGGTGCGGGCTTATGCCCGACAGTTCAATATCGATAAATTGAAATGGGTGGTTTCGGGCGGCCGGGACGGACAGGAATCGGCAAGAAACGGAATCATGGCGCTGAAAAATGAATGCAGGAGCGATGATATTATTGTTCTTCATGATTCTATCCGGCCTTTTGTTTCGGAAGAAATCATAACGGACAGTCTGCAGGTATGCAGAATGCATGGTATGGGGGTGGCGGCTGTCAGAACGATGGATACCATTATGAAGACCCGTGACGGCGTGGTCGGAACGGAGAGTATCTCGCGCTATGCGATCGTCCGCATTCAGACGCCGCAGGCCTATCGAATGGACAGGCTGTGGGATGTTCATGAGAAAGCGGTGGAGAGGGGCATTACGGGAGAGGTCGATACCAACAGCGTGATCTCCAGACTGGGCGAACCGGTTTATTTTTCAAAGGGCTCCGATCTGAATATGAAGATCAATACGGTGGAAGACGTGGAGATGTTCAAGGCATTGTACAGGATGCGGCAGGAGACGGAGAAGGAACAGGCATAGATTGCAAAGCGGAAAGCAGGGTTAAGAATGAATATAGCATTGTTGCTTGCCGGAGGCAGCGGAACAAGAACGGAACAGGATGTTCCGAAGCAGTTTTTTAACGTATATGAGAAACCGATTATTATTTATACGCTGGAAGCCTTTCAGAGACATCCGGATATTGACGGTATCATTGTATCCTGTCTTGACGGCTGGCATGAAATACTGAGCGCTTACGCGAGGGAGGCAGGCATCACGAAGCTGCGGCGTGTGGTGAGCGGCGGTGAAAACGGGCAGGCTTCGGCGAGAAATGCGTTGCGGGAATTAAAGGAAATCTGTGGCGAGGACGATATCGTTATCATTCATGACGCCATTCGGCCTATGGTTTCTTCAGATATTATATCCGACTGCATCGTAAAATGCAGCCAATATGGTTCCGGACTTGCGGCGATGCACTGTCAGGAAACCATTGTGGAAACCGATGACGGCATAAAAGGAGATACGGGAATCAGCCGGAATCATATTATGCGCGTGCAGACGCCCCAGGCGTATCGGTATGGAAGTGTGATGAAAGCGCATGAGAAGGCGTTGGAGCAGGGAATTACCAATGCGGTCTATACGAATACGCTGATGCTGGATCTGGGAGAGACTCTTTATTTTGCCAAAGGGTCCGAGAAGAATCTGAAAATTACGACGATGGAAGATGTGGAGATTTTTAAGGCTTTGCTGCGAATGGAAAGGGAGGACTGGGTGAAATAGAGGAGCTGGGGAAGAAATGAATAAAATAAAGTAAAGAAACAAATTAATGATGTAAAAATACAAAGAAACAGAGAAAAGAAACAAATTAGGAATGTAAAGAAATAAATAAAGAAACTTCTTCTAAAGTTTCCTGCAATTTGTCCGATATAGATTGTAATTGATACTATATGGAAGCAGAGATGATTCAAAATTCATCTCTTATGAGGCAAGGATTGCCATGGTGTTGCACGGATGCAGAAGGAAGTTTGGAGAGAACGGGTCCTGTTGTGCGCACTGAAATGCGGCAGCAGGTTTTTTATATAATAAGGGATTGTGACACAATGTGGAAGAACCGAAGGTTCTTCCGAACATAATGCCGAAGGCATTTTGTTTTATAAAGGAAATTGTGACACAGTGTGGAAATATGGCAGCATAAATTAATCGGGGCAGAAGAGGCATATATTGTATGCGTAACTTTCGAAAACAACAATTGTCAGAGATTATGGAAAGTCTCCATCTTCTTCATCAGGAAATGAGAGAGAGGCTGGAGCGAAAAGAGTATTCGACTGTTCAGACGGCGCTTTCCGACTGTCAGGAGGCGGCGATTCAGACAGGAGAAGCGATTGAGCAGACAGAAGGTACCGGAACGGAAGCGGTCAGACAGCTTGAGCAGTATTGCGAGACGGTCTATCGCCTGAGTCTTCAGACGGAAAGCATTCCGCCTCATAAGCTGTATAAACAATTGGAAAACAGCCTGATCAGGGCAGAGAATGCCATTATGCATATGCCTGTCAGGAAAGAAGTGGTTTTTCTGCCATATAAAGCCAGTATGTGGGATTCTCTGGAGAGTGTCTATCTGGCGGCCAGGGAAGATGAGAGCTGCGATGCTTATGTAGTGCCGATTCCGTATTATGATAAAAGACCGGACGGAAGTCTTGGGGAACTGCATTATGAGGGCGGTGAATATCCGAAGAATATAGAAATTACGGACTATCGCGCCTATTCGCTGGAAGAACGGCATCCGGACGTGATTTATATCCATAACCCATATGATGACTGGAATAATGTTACCTGTGTGCCGGAGATGTATTTCAGCAGGAATTTGTGTCATCATACGGATTGTCTGGTGTATATACCTTATTTTATATTAGGGGAGTTTGATCCGGAGTCGCAGGCGGAAATCGACGGGTTTAAGCATTTCTGTTTTCTGCCGGGGACGATTTATTCTCACAAAGTGATCGTACAGTCCGAAGCCATGCGGCAGATTTACATCAATGAATATATGAAGGCGGCAAAACCGCTGGGACTTCCCGCGGACCGCAGAGAGCTGGAAAAAAAGATACTGGGCCTTGGCTCGCCCAAACTCGATAAGGTACAGAATACGGAGAGGGAAAATCTCGAAATACCGGATGAATGGCTGAAGCTTATAGAAAAACCGGATGGAACATGGAGGAAAATTGTTTTCTATAATACCAGCATCAATGCGTTGCTGCGCCATGACGAACAGATGCTGGAGAAAATGAAATCCGTTTTCCGCTCGTTCGAAAAAAAGAAGGACGAGGTCACGCTGTTATGGAGACCGCATCCGCTGATACCGAATACAATCAAATCCATGAGGCCGCGATTGTGGGAAGAATATACGAAAATCGTGGATGCGTACAGACAGGCGGGATGGGGAATTTATGATGATACCGCAGATATGGACCGCGCAGTCGTATTGAGCGACGCTTATTATGGGGATCACAGCAGCGTGGTATATGTATACCGGAAAACCGGGAAACCGGTCATGATACAGGAAGTAAGATGCGGATAACCGTTTCGAAAACTTCGGGTCATAAAGAAAAGTAATGAACAACAGGAGGAAATAACAGATGTCACAGACAAATAATAAGGAAAACGGTAAAAAGCCCTCGGCTTCCCTGATCGTAGCGATTGTAGCCATTGTCATTGTACTGGTGCTCGCCGCGATACTGGTATATGTGCTCTTTATCAGAAAAGAACAGAAACCGGAGGTGCAGGGGAAGGCCACTATCGTTACGGAAGAAAACGTCCAGGAAATTATACAGTCCGTGAGCGAGCCGAATACGGATGCTTCCTATACGGTAACGATGACGAATGAATGGACATTTGAAGACGGCAAGGCATCGGCGGAAGACTTTTATGTAAAAAATACCGAGAATAACAGCAGGACAGTGTATTTTGATCTGCTGTTACCCGATACGAATGAGGTAATCTATTCGTCACCGTATATTCCCGTGGGAGAGTCCATGAATACGATGACGCTGGACAAGGAACTGGAAGCCGGAGATTACAATGTAATTATGACATATCATCTGGTGGACGATAAGAAGGCGGAATTAACAACTGTCTCGGTGACAGTTGAGATTCATATCTTAAACTAATTTTAAGGAGGAAGAAGTAATGAAGAAAAAGATGGTATCATTATTACTGGCTGGCGCATTGTTTGCGAGCATGCCCCTGACTGTCTGTGCGGCAACGCCTGTGACAGCTCCCGGAAGTGCGGACATTACGACGGAAGGAGACGTAAATTATGTCGATACGACCGTATATTCCGTTACGCTGCCGACAGCAGGATGCTTCAACTTTGTTGTAGATCCGCAGGGTATTCTGTCAGCTACGGATTCAACCAATTATCCGGAGGAGAAATATCCGGCAGGAACGGCGGGTTACATCGTTGCAACAGAGGGAACGGGCGCTTATATTAATAACCTGAGCTCCGTGCCGATTAAGCTTTTAGTTGACGCTTATATTGTAAGCGATGACACTACCACAGGTACGCCTTCGAGCGTTAAGCTGATGAGTCTGGAAGAATATGGTGCAGGCTTTATTAATTCCGGTATCGATAATAACATGCTGCTTGCTTTTGATGTTACCAATGACAGTCTGGATGTTACAACCTTTGCCGATGCAACGTCAATTAAGACGGAGACGGTTAATCCCTATGTTATTGCGATTACCCAGAATGGTAAGCCCGATGCAGCTCAGAATCAGAAGGCAACACAGCTTTCTTTTGCATTAAATAAGGCGGCTTATGAATTTGCATCTGACGGAGCAGGCGGTTATCTTTACAACATGAAGGCCGGTGAAACAGGTGATTCCGTTGGTCTGAGACTGAGCGGCTTCGTAAACACCAATGCGGACTGGTCTGCTTATACGGGAGCTTCGGGGGAGAAGATTGTTGTAAGCACAGTGTTCAGCTTTGACAAGCTGTCCTCAGATTATGAACTGTCGGCTTTAGACGGCAGAGCGCATGGCGTATTGGCGGATACGGACCCTGCTTATTTCGCAGGACCGGAATATGACGCAGATGGCGCTTTGACAGGTAATCCGGCGCCCGGCGCAATGGATTATGTTGTTGGCCAGGGAGCGCTTGAAATTCCTTTCAGCTTCGGTACAGGTACCAAGGAAGTTACGGTTACGACTGTTAACGTGGGTGGTGCAGATATCGCTGCAACGGATTATAAGGTAAATAACGGCGTTATTTCTCTGAAGTCGACAGAAACGAATGTAGCGGCAGCTATGGATTCCGCGACACCGGAAGGCACACCGGTTCCGGTAATCATTACCACGAGTGATACGCTGGCAACCAACATAACAGTTACGATGTATGCGGTAGAATAATCGTTGTGTTGTATTTTTATAAAAGGCAGAGCTGTTTTGCTGGTTCTGCCTTTTCTTTATCAGAAAGCGGAGTGTTTGCGGAATATGAAGATGAGAACAGCTATTGCAGGGATTATGACTTTCTGTATTGTGCTATATCCTCTTCGGGCGCTGGCGGGTGGAACCCTGTCAGGCATAGGATTACTGGCCGGAGAAGAGGAAGAGGACAATCCGGATATTTATCAGGTAACGTTTCCTACCGGGGATGAACTGGGGATTGTAATAGACCCGGAAGGCCTGTTTTCTATTTCAAGGACAGGAGCATATGACAGTTCCTGGGCGGGTATGATTCATATGAAAGAAAATGGCGGGGCATTGTTTATCAACAGAAGCTCCTTTCCGATTATGGTCAATGTCGGGATTTCAATAGAACAGGATACCGACGGGACGCCGTCTCATATTGCGCTTTTGGCAGAGGATACTTATGTGGATGACGGGGTGTGGCCGCAGATGTATCTGACCGCGGTTCCCGGAGCCGGAAAGATCAGAGAAATGAGTGAATTCGAACCGTCTGACAGGGAAATTCCCATATTAGCCAATGGGAACGGAGAACTGACGACGTTTTCCTTTCTGCTGGATGCATCCGAATATGTGCTGGATGAGGAAACGAATTCTTATCTATTGGTGGACGATGAGGATAATTATGACAGTGCATCCTTTATATTGGACGGCAGGGTGAATAAAAATGCGGACTGGTCAGAGTATACGGGGGCTGATAAGGAAGATCTGATCATTCGTGCGGTATATACAATACAAAGGCAGAGCGATTACGATGAACAGTTACTGTATCAGTCAGATGGGGAGAAAGCATCGCCATATGCGCTGATCAGGGAAGACGAAAAGGAATAAAAAGGATTTTTACTGTGAATTTGCTGTTTGCTGAAGCAGGTCAGGAGTGTGTGTATGAGAAAGATCAGAACACGATGTATGATGATAATCGCTGTTTTCTGTTTCCTGAGTGCAGGTCAGACCATAAAGGCAGCGGAAAAAGCGGCACAACAGGTCACGATTGTGGAGCTGCCGCAGAATCTGAATTTTTACCTCGATCCTGAAAATGAAAAGGGACGCGGACAGATTTACTCCAATCAGTACAAGGTGCAGAATGCGGGAAAGGAAGCGGTCACTTTTTCCATTGAAATGTCGCTTTCCGTATTGGATGCGGAAGCCTCCGTCGCGTTTTGTCCGGAGGAATGGAGCGATGAGCCTGAGGACAGAAGCATTTATATGTATGTCTTGTTTGAGGGGGAGCAGACAGAAGCGAAACATATTCTGACTGATCCGGAATCGTCATGTAAAGAAAGTATTGTCCTGGAGCCTGCAGGAGAAGCGGGAGACACATTTTATATCAGTTTCGGCGGAAAGCTGAGTCAGTCGCCGGAGTGGAAAAGCGGCGAACTGGCGGTGAATTCCCTTTATCATATGTCATCGGCCAGCATGGGATATATGGCTTCGGTAGAAGGAGAACATATCCGAATAGAGGATAGCGGTAAAAATCTGACATCCGGGGAAAGGGCCGAGTTGTATCTGGTTCCCGATGAAGGATATTTTCTGCCGGCGGAAATTCAGGTATGGATGGGCGGTGCGGAAACGGAGGCCGTATATGATGCGGCGACAGGAAAGGTTGTTTTAGAGAAAGTCAGTCATGATGTGACAATTTATGCAAATGGGATAACAAGAGCCATATTGCCGGATATGAATGTGATGAATCCGGAAGAGCCGGTCTGGTCATGGACGGCGGAAGAAGGCATACAGGCTTATGAGTATAGATTTTTATATGAAGAAGAAGTCGTTAAGAGCGGAAGAATTGATGTCAATGAAGGCATCGTCAGCTGGGAATGGAGTGACGGGCTGGAAAACGGGGAATACCGGTTGTTCCTGAAAGCAATAGGAGATGCCATACATTGTCTGAACAGTGAAGAGGTGGACTGTTGGATTACGGTAGATAAAGAGAAACTGCAGCCATCGGAAGAAGAGGAAAAGGACCCGTCAAAAGAAGACGAAAAGCCGGAGGCGGTAAAACCGCCGGCCGATGGAACCGACATACAGCCAAAACCCGACGGAACGGATCAGACGGAAACGGAGCTTCCGCCTGATGGAAGCAATAAGCCGGAAACGCCGGAAGGCGGAGGCGGTGAAACAGGTGATGGTCCGCCGACTGACGGAAGTGATGAAAAGCAGCCGGGATCATCCGTTGGCGGAAATGACGGGACACCGGAGGAAACGCCGCCTGATGGAAATAATGGAACGTCGGAGGGAACGCCGTCCGATGGAAATGATGGGACACCGGGAGGAACCCCGCCTGATGGAAATGATGGGACATCGGAAGGAACTCCGTCTGATGAAGGAAGTCAGGAACCTGCGGATTCCTCTCCGGACGGAGGGGATGGAACGCAGGAAGGAATGCCTTCTGACGGAAACAGTCAGACAACGTCTGAGCAGGGCGGCGGGGCGGAAACCATATCATCGTCCGGAGCGGACGGAGATGCCGGTGGTGGAAATTCAGGTAATTAAACGATAGAATCATCGTTATTAAGGAGGAAAAGAAATGAAGAAAAAAATGGTATCATTTATGCTCGCAGGCACATTGTTTGCGGGAATGGCAATGCCGGTCCATGCGGCGCAGACCGCACCGGGAAGTGCGGATGTGACGACGGAGGGAGAGTTCAATTATGTTGATACGACGGTATATTCCGTTACGCTGCCGACGGCAAATTGCTTTAATTTCATTGTTGACCCGCAGGGAATCTTATCGGCGACGGATCCGACCAATTATGGAGAGGATAAATATCCGGGAGGAACAGCAGGATATATTGTCGCGAGTGAGGGAACAGGCGCTTACATTAATAATAAGAGTTCCGTGCCGATTAAGCTTACGGTGAAAGCATATGTGGAAAGTGATGATACTACAGGGGCGCCGTCTACGGTAAATTTGTTGAGTGCGGAACAGTCGGGACTGGTTCATTCCGGTCTGGACAATAATATATGGCTTACATTTGATATTACACATGATGGACTGGATGTGACGACATTTGTGGATGAAACCTCTATTAAAACGGAGAACGTCAATCCCAATGTTGCTACAATCGATCAGAATGGACAGCCTACGGCGGGAACGGATGAGGAAGCCCTGATTTCTTTCGCTTTGTATGGAGCAGCCTATGAGTTTACCGGAACGCCGGGAAGCTATGCGTATACGATGAAAACCGGTGAAGCGGGTGATTCCGTCGGATTAAGATTGAGCGGCTTTGCCAATGCCAATGCGGACTGGTCCGCTTATGCGGGGGCGGGAGCCGAAAAGGTAATTGTAAAGACGGTTTTTGATTTTGAACAGTTATCTACATACTATGAGGCAGCTGCGCTGGACGGCAGGGCGCATGGCGTGCTGGCGGATACGGAGGCACAGTATTTCGCGGGTCTGGCCTATGACGCTGACGGAAATCCAACAGGAGGAACCGCCGACGGTGCGCTTGATTATGCGTATGGCCAGGGATCGATTGAATTTGCGTTTGACTTTGGTACCGGGACCAAAGAACTTCAGGTTACGGGAATCAGTATCAATGGCGCAGATATCGATCCGTCAGCTTATCGGGCCATGAACGGAGTGATTTCGATCAAATCTACGGATGCCACGGTTAAAGCTGTTATCGATACGGCTACCCCGGAGGGTACGGCAGTGCCGATTATTGTTACGACAAGCGACGGACAGACTACGACGATCAATGTTACAATGTATAAGTAAAGTTTTTTGAAAATGCCGAAAGGTCAGAAAAGGATATCATTCTCTTAAAGGAGATGATATCCTTTTTATGTAATAGGAAATTCCGACACAATGGGGAAGAACCTTTGGTTCTTCCGAACATAATGCCGGAGGCATTTTGTTCTGTTATAGGAAATTCCGCCAAAGAGTGGAAGAACCTTCGGTTCTTCCGAACATAATGCCGGAGGCATTTTGTTCTATGTAAGATTGCGATGGCCGCAATCGTTCAGAGGAGGGGGCGGAACGGCGGGCATCATAGCAATGGAAACAATATTGGCCGGAATAACACTGCAGTCTGTAGAATGAAATTTTTCTTGAAATAAATATCATATTGTGGTAATATTATTCAAAATAAAACAAATCTTGATTCTAAAATATGATAACTGTAATGTTTTCGTACAGTTACGTCATTCCGGCAGTTCTGCCAGAGATTCACTTTTTGTTTGGCAGGATGGTAAATGGGATGAGATGGGGTCTTTTTGCTTTTTCCTGCTCGTGTTAATCAGGTACCCTGAAAGTGATTTTACAAAGGAGAGGGCATGGAAAAAGAAACTATATTAGCAAAGGATCTTGTCACTGTAGAAGAAGGAAAAATTTCGTTGGATGCGGCGTGCAAAAAACTACTTGTCAATAAAATAATTCTGGCACGAATCTTAAAGGAGTGTGTGGAGGAATACAGGGAATGTGTTTTGAGCGAAATCGAGGAAAATTATATTGAAGGAATGGAAAATACTTCGCAGGAAGCAGTGCATCGGGATGAAATACCATTGATAAGAGGTTCCCGAAATGAAGATTCTGCCATGGAGGAAGGGACGGTAACATACGATATCAGATTCCACGCATTGGCTCCGCATCCTGCGGGGGTGGATGGTGAAAAAGAAGCCATGCAGCCGAAAAGAACGGTCAGATTGAATATGGATGTGGAAGGGCAGACGGATTTTTATCCGGGCTACCCTTTGCCCAAGCGCGGAATATATTACGGCAGCAGAATGATTTCGTCTCAATATGGCAGGGTATTTGTTAACAGCCATTACGAAAAGATCGAGAAAGTTTACAGCATATGGGTTTGTATCAATCCTCCTGCGTATAGAAGAAACAGTATTAACCGGTATACCTTCCATGAGGAACAACTGTATGGGAAGATAGAAGAAAAAAAGGAGAATTATGATCTGATTGCCGTTATAATGATCTGTCTTGGAGATGAAGAGGCGGCGGACTGTGTGGGGCTGCTCAGACTGCTGTCAGTATTGTTCTCCATAAGAAAAAATGCGGAAGAAAAGAAAAAAATACTGGAATCGGAATTTTCTGTCAGGATGACACAACAATTGGAAGGAGCGATAGGGGAAATGTGTAATTTTAGCAAATATGTGGTAGAGATGGCTACGAAATCAGGATTAGAACAGGGAATGAAAGAGGGGCTGGAGAAAGGAATGGAAAGAGGAATAGAAAGAGGAATGGAAAAAGGAATGGAAAATGCCATTCTGGCATCTGTCAGAAATCTGCTTAAAAATACGGATATGACTCTGGAGCAGGTAATGAATGCGCTGGAGATACCGGAAGAAGAGAAAGCGGTATATGCCGGGAGATTAGATCAGGCGGGCAGGACGCCTCATCCTTCTTTATTTTTCCACTAATGTTTCATGATATTTTGCCGATATATAATTCAGTAAAACAAAGAGCAAGGATTGCGAAAATGTTGCATGGATGCAGATGTGGGAAAGGGATGACCTGTTATGTGCGGCATGCGCTTGCGATAACAGGTTTTATTTTCATTTATTAAAGTATATATATCTTATTAATGTAGAAAGAGAACATGTTTATGAAAGTATTAGTAACAGGTTCGGATGGATTTATAGGAAGCCATCTGGTTGAAGAACTGGTAAAAAAGGGATATCAGGTAAAAGCCTTTGTATATTATAATTCCTTTAATACATGGGGATGGCTGGATACACTGCCGGAGGAAGTTATGAAATCTGTAGAGATTTTTCAGGGGGATATTCGGGACCCAAACGGCGTGGAAGAAGCAATGCGGGGGGTTGATGCAGTATTTCATCTGGCTGCATTAATTGCAATCCCGTATAGTTACCATTCACCGGATACTTATGTTGATACCAATATAAAGGGGACATTAAATGTGTTGCAGGCAGCACGAAAGCTGAATACGAAAAGGGTATTGGTTACATCGACATCTGAGGTGTATGGTACGGCGCAATATGTTCCAATTGATGAAAAGCATCCCTTTCAGGGACAGTCTCCTTACTCAGCGACGAAGATTGGAGCGGACAGGCTGGCAGAGAGTTTTTATCGGTCCTTTCAACTACCGGTAACAATTGTCAGGCCGTTTAACACTTATGGTCCAAGACAGTCTGCGAGGGCGGTGATTCCTACGATTATCATGCAGCTGCTTTCGGGAAGTACAGAAATCAAACTGGGTTCTTTAACACCGACGCGGGACTTTAATTATGTGAAAGATACGGTGCATGGTTTTATTGCAATATTTCAGTCCGACAGGACAATTGGTGAAGAAATTAATATCGCGACACAAAAGGAAATATCAATCGGTCAACTGGCAAAAGAGCTTATCGATCAGATTAATCCTCAAGCCCGGATCTTATGTGATGAACAGAGACTCAGGCCGGAGAAAAGCGAAGTAAACAGATTACTTGGCTGTAATGAAAAAATTTTAAGACTGACAGACTGGAAGCCGGAGTATTCCATGGAAAAGGGGCTGGCAGAAACAATAAAATTTTTAAGCGCAAATCTGGAGCGTTATAAAGTAAATATTTATAATCTTTAGAAGAAGCAAAATAGCAGAGGTTACAAGAGGCGTATAAGATGGCAGGGGTACAGGCGCTGAAGGATATATCATTTAATATAATATCGGAAAGAGAAACTTTAAAACGCGCATTAGAGCAGTTAGATAAGGTTCTTGTTAAAATATTGCTGGTGGTTGACCATGATAGATTTGTGGCAGCATTGACAGATGGTGATGTCAGAAGAGCCATTCTGGCAAACGCTTCTCTGGAGACACCCGTTTCTATGATTGCCAATTATCATCCGATCTATATTGAGTATGATGATGAAAATGCCGCGCAGAAAATTATGGCTGAGCGCATGATTAATGCCTTGCCGGTATTGAATAGTGAGAAAAAAATCATAAAAATATATGTCAATACTGTAAATGAAATGGATGTCGTGACTGATAAACTGAGGATTCCGGTTGTTATTATGGCGGGTGGACTGGGAACGAGATTGTATCCGTATACAAAAATTCTCCCCAAACCACTGATTCCAATTGCCGATGTACCAATTTCCGAAAGAATCATACAATCTTTTCAGAAAATAGGATGCGAAGAATTTCATATGATTGTAAATTATAAAAAAAGCATGATTAAAGCATATTTTAATGATGCAGATTGTGATTACAGAGTTAAATTCTGGGATGAAGATGAGCCTTTGGGAACGGGAGGCGGTCTTTATATTCTGAAAGATTATATGAAAGACACTTTTATACTGACAAATTGCGATATTTTGATTCTGGAAGACGTCAGAAAGATCGTTAAGCATCATAAAGAAAAAAATAATAAGGTGACAATGGTATGTTCTTTAAAAAATTTTGAAATACCGTATGGAGTGGTAAACTTTTCGGAGGGCGGGGAAATTAATTCCTTTGAAGAAAAACCGCAAATGTCTTTTTTTACGAATACCGGATATTATATTTTGGAAAAAGAAATATTCGAATATATAGGATCTGAGGAAAAAATCGGGATGCCTGATATTATTGACAGAATGAGAAATGCGGGGCAAAAGGTTGGCATATATCCGATCAGCGAAAATACATGGCTGGACATGGGACAGTTTGATACGATGGAAAGCATGGAAATCAAGTTAAAAGGGTTAAACCTGTATTTTTCTTAAAATCAGGTTACAGGTGGTATTTCATGGAGGCTGATGTGGAAAAAATTCTGATTATAGGTAATGGCGGACATGCAAGAAGCCTGATCGATATAATAGAGCGCCAAAAGAAATATACTGTTTCAGGATTCATAGTGAATGAAAAGTTCAAAGACTCCGGATCGTATCCTATTATTGGAAATGATAATGATCTGGAAAAATTATTCTACAGTGGAATTGAAAATGCGGCGATCGGAATTGGATATCTTGGAAAATCTGATGTGCGGGAAAAATTATATGAGAAATTAAAGCGCATTGGATATCAATTACCTGTAATATGTGATCCTTCGGCAATAATTTCCGAACAGGTGAAAATTGGAGAAGGGAGTTTTATAGGGAAGGGAGTTATCATTAATACATGTGTATCTATTGGCAAAATGTGTATTATAAACAGTGGAGCCGTTATCGAGCACGACTGCAGGATTGCTGATTTTACACATCTGTCAGTTGCAAGTGTATTGTGTGGAGAGGTAAATGTGGGAGAAGCATCCTTTATAGGAGCAAATGCGACGGTTATCCAGCAAAAAGAAATTGGCAGGAGATGTATCATAGGAGCTGGTACGGTTATTAGAAAACAAGTGGAGGATTATAGTATGGTTTATTCCATAAAGAATAATATAGGGGGGGGGTAAAACGAGGCTGTTTTTTTCGGATTGCTCTGAGACCGCGTATCATTACAATATAATATTTTCCATGTAAAACTTTTTGAGAAAGGAAAGGGAGAATATTATGAATTGGAATGGATTACCACTTTTGATTTTCGGAACGTCCGGAATATCCAAAGAAGTAAAAAACGTTGTGGATGAAATAAATCAGAAAAATTATGAGAAGACATATCAGTTTCTTGGTTTTGTTGCAGAACAGGAAAAGGATGTAGGAAGAAAGATCGGAACAGGCACAGCTGTTTGTTCTGATGAAAGTTTTGGAGAATATGTGAGCCATTTTTCTGTTATTGGAGCAGTGATTCCAATAGGAACACCTGATATAAAGAGAAAAATATATGAACGCGTATGCTGTCATAGGAATCTGGTTTTTCCTAATATTATTTCACCTTCAGCCCGGCTTATGGACCCTGTAACGATAAAAATGGGAATGGGAAATATTATATGCAGTGGAAGCATTTTAACGACAGAGATTTGTATGGGAGATTTTAATTTAATAAATCTTAGTGCCACAGTAGGCCATAATGTGAAAATGGGGAGCTACATAGTAGTAAATCCATTGGTATCCGTATCAGGCGGAGTTGAGGTGGAAGATGGTGTGCTGCTGGGCGCAGGAAGTGCGATAAAGCAAGGCGTTAAAGTGATGGAAAACAGCATAGTAGGTTTGGGCGCAATTATTCCGAAGGATGTTGAAAAAGACAGAGTAATGATATGTCAGGGCGCATATGAAATGAAGTAAGGTGCCGTATGTAATGCGGGAGTTGTATCATCGTAAAATAATGGAAGGATTTGAAGAAAATGTCCAATGCGGTTTTTATCATTGCCGAAGCTGGTGTCAATCATAATGGCGATATTCAATTGGCGAAGGAGTTGATAGATGTCGCAGCCGAAAGTAAAGCTGATGCTGTAAAATTTCAGACATTTGTCGGGGAGCTTTGTATATCGGAAGGCGCTGAGAAAGCAAAGTATCAAAAAGAAGTGACAGGAAACCATGAAAGTCAGTTGGAAATGATAAAACGGCTGGAGTTATCTGAAAATGCTTTTATGGAATTAAAAGAGTATAGTGAAAAAAAGGGCATTATGTTTATGTCAACGCCGTTTGACATACCGAGTGCAGAGTTTTTACACAGAATCGGGCTTGGGATATTTAAAATTCCGTCGGGAGAAATTACGAATTTTCCATTGCTGAGAAAAATAGGGCAGTTTAAGAAGAAAATCGTAATGTCTACGGGGATGTGCAATATGAATGAAATACAAAGTGCAATGGAAGTGCTCAGGCATGAAGGGACAGAAGATATTTCGTTATTGCACTGCAATACACAATATCCAACACCAATGCAGGATGTAAATTTGAATGCGATGCTGACATTGAGGAAGGAGTTTAAAGTTCCGGTTGGATATTCCGATCACACATGTGGAATAGAGGTGCCGATAGCAGCGGTTGCAATGGGAGCTTCCATTATAGAGAAGCATTTTACGCTGGATAAAAATATGCCGGGTCCGGACCATCAGGCCAGTCTGGAGCCAGGGGAATTAAAAAGTATGATTTCCGGAATTCGTAATATTGAAAAAGCATTGGGGTCTGCCATGAAAACAGTAACGGATTCTGAAAGAGAAAATATAGAAATTGCGAGAAAAAGCATTGTAGCGTCTGAAGGAATAAAAAAAGGGGAAATTTTTACGGAAAAAAATATTACGGCAAAAAGACCGGGAACGGGCGTTTCTCCAATGCGGTGGGAAGAGGTAATCGGAAAAATTGCCGACAGGGATTATTGCAAAGACGAGATGATTCAAATATGAAAAAGATATGTATTGTTACGGGAACAAGAGCAGAATATGGACTTCTGAAGCCGATTATAGACAAAGTATACAGATCAGGAGAATTAGAACTTCAATTAGTAGTAACGGGAGCGCATCTCTCACCGGAATTTGGGATGACATATCGGGAAATTGAGGACGATAGATATCCGATCTGCTCAAAAATAGAAATGCTGCTGAGTTCGGATACATCGGTGGGAATTACGAAGTCGATGGGAGTTGCACTGATCGGATTTGCTGATTTCTTTGGCAATCATAAACCGGACATGGTAATTATATTAGGCGACAGATATGAGATGTTAGCATGCGCATCGGCGGCATTGGCAGCTAAAATCCCGATTGCCCATATAGGAGGAGGAGAAAAAACCGAAGGGGCAATAGATGAAGCGATCAGGCATTCCATAACAAAAATGAGTCTGTTGCATTTTACGGCAACCGATGAATATCGGAACAGGGTCATTCAACTGGGGGAGCAGCCGGATATGGTTTATAATGTTGGCGCTTTGGGAGTTGAAAACATCAGAAATATAAAACTTTTAAGGAAAGAAGAGCTGGAGAGGCAGATAAATTTTCGTTTTTCCGCCCCAACCATTATGATAACTTATCATCCGGTCACAATGGAAATGATGACAAGCAGAGATCAATTTGCAAATTTGCTTACGGCAATAGATCATCATAAAGATATTTCCATAATATTTACCAAGGCTAATGCAGATATGGATGGCAGAATAATTAACCGGATGATCGATGAATATGTGGAAAAGAATTCAGACAGGTGTGTGGTATATACGTCGCTTGGCCAGTTAAAGTATCTGAGTGCCTTACAATTTTGCGATGCGGTAGCGGGAAATTCCTCCAGTGGTTTAATTGAAGTTCCATCGTTTGGGATTCCAACCATAGATATTGGCGACAGGCAGAGAGGAAGGGTTGCGGCCCGGTCAGTTATTCATTGTGGATATGGCGTATCTGAAATAGATAAAGCCTTACAGACCGCATTATCGGTTGAATTCAGAAGTAAGCTGCGGGAGGTTCGAAATCCATATGAAAAAGAGGGTACTTCCTGTCAGATAACAGAGATAATAAAAAATACGTTTCATAATGGTATAGAGATGAAGAAGAAATTTTATGATATAGGGGAGTAATTAATTATGAGATATTGTGTAAAATGTGTTATGCCGGATACGAGGCCGGGAATTAAATTTAATGAGAAGGGTGTATGCTCTGCATGTCAGGCTTATGAAAACCGCAAAAATATTGATTGGGAGAAACGTTATAAGGAATTGGAAACGCTGTGTGAAAAATACAGAGGGATGAATGGAAACAGTTATGACTGTGCTATTGCAGTAAGCGGTGGAAAGGATTCTCATTATCAGGTATATCTGATGAAAGAAGTTATGAAAATGAATCCGGTGTTATTCAGCGTAGAAGACAATTTTGAAATGACAGAAGCGGGAAAACACAACTTAAAAAATATATCGGAAGAATTTGGCTGTAATATTATAAGTCTTAAACCGGACATAAAAACACAAAAGATACTTATGCGGTATACATTTGAGACTTATGGGCAGCCAACCTGGTTTATCGACAGACTGATATATACATATCCTCTGATTATGGCTTTAAAATTCAACACTCCGTTATTAGTGTATGGTGAGAATGTAAGTTATGAATATGGTGGAAATGGTGATGAAGAAACTTACTCAGCAAAAGAACAGATTAACAATGGAGTGGCAAGTAATATAGACTATGATGAATTATACAGACTGGATGGAATAAATGAAAAGGTTTTATCCATGACGTTTGCACCCCCGAAAGAGGAGATGGACGGACTGGAACCAGTGTATGTATCATATTTCAGACCATGGAACAGCCATGCGAATTATTTGTTTGCCAGACGGAGAGGATTTCATGATCTGGAGCATGAATGGGATAGATCACACCATATAGAGAATTATGATCAGATTGACAGCAGGGCTTATCTGGTCCACCCATGGATGAAATATCCCAAGTTTGGTCATGCAAGCGCTACAGATTATGCGGCACGATATGTACGTTACGGATTAATGACGCGGGAAGAGGCAATAGAACAGGTCAGACTGCATGACAGCAGGCTGGATAGTAAATGTATAAAGGATTTTTGTGATTTTCTGGGATATTCAGAGAAAGAATTCTGGGAAATTGTGGATAAATTCTATAACAGAGATTTATTCATAAAAAATGAATTGGGTGAATGGGAATTGAAGAATCCAATCTGGAAGGGAAACTGCTGATGCAGATAACTGGAAGAAAAATGATAAATTTGGCAATTATTACGGCCAGAAGCGGGTCAAAGGGAGTTATTGATAAAAACATCAGATTACTTCATGGAAAGCCATTGCTTGCATATTCTATTGAAGCGGCTCTGGAAAGTAAGATGTTTGAAGAAGTATTGGTCTCGACGGATTCCGAAAAGTATGCTGAAATCGCAAAAGAATATGGAGCAAGTGTTCCGTTTTTGCGCTCAGAAGAGAATTCGGGGGATGATATATCTTCGTGGGATGCAGTAAGAGAAGTATTAAAAACTTACGGAGAACTTGGAAAAAAGTTCGATACGGTGGCTCTTTTACAGCCTACATCTCCTCTGCGTGAAGCAGAAGATATTATAAATGGATACCGACTGCTTCATGAAAAGAATGCGGACTCTGTTATCGGTGTCTGTGAAGTGGAGCATTCACCATTATTTTGCAACTTAATAGGCGAAGATCTGTCCCTGCAAGGTTTTGTACGTTCTGATTTGTACACAAAACCCAGGCAGAAACTACCGAAGTATTACAGAGTCAATGGAGCATTATATATTGTGAAGACCAGAGGTAATGCGGATATTGTAACTTTATATGACAGCAGATGTTATGCCTGCGTTATGCCCAGAGAAAAGTCAGTTGATATTGACAGTATGCTGGATTTTCGGTTGGCGGAAATCATGCTGGAGGAGAAGATAACAAAGAAAAAGTAAGAGTCCGGTGACTATAAGAAAGAAGCCGTTTCATGATATTTATGTGCATTTTATAGTATAAGATAATGATATTAAAGGAATGATGGAAATGAAAAAAATAATGTTTCTTTAT
The DNA here is from genome assembly GCA_937910785.1 of uncultured Lachnospiraceae bacterium. GTDB lineage: Bacteria > Bacillota > Clostridia > Lachnospirales > Lachnospiraceae > UBA3282. The sequence continues at coordinate 41,868 of CALDLG010000125.1, forward strand.
CATGTAAAAGAGAGGGAGTTGGCAATTATCTCTTTTATATCACAACAAATTACAGAAAATGTTGCAAATGTTGAGATCAGAAGCGGTGAATTCTATTCCAGTATTTTAGAGACGATACAGTTTGATCCCGATGTCATTGTATCAATTCCTCCCAGAGATTGTTATTCTTCGAATTATCTTACCGTATTAAAGATGATTACCGGCGCAGTGGTGATCAGTATGAATACAGAGGGATATTATGTTTTTACGCCAAAAGAAATAAAGATGGTAACGGGTTATAATACTTATGCGAAGGAATTAGTTGATTATTATCTTATGTGGGGCCCAAAGACCAGAAGGATATTGGGAGAAGCCTTATGGAATGAGGGGAAACTGACGGACCGGAGGAGAATCAAGACAACAGGATATGTGTGGTATCAAAAAGACCTTGTGATAGAAGGCTTCGAAAGGCATACGATATACCATTCCATGCAGAAATGGATTCATCAACATAAAAAAAATATTCTTGTCCTTACAGGTTTTTTGGTGGCAGACAGCAGTATAAAAGATTATCAGATTTTGGGCTATTTTGGAGATGATAAACCATTAAATAAAAGAACGCCTTTGGAGATAACGCAGGCTCAGAAGTCGATCGAAGCTGAGCGGGAGTTTAGAAGATATATTGATATGATTATTTTTCTTGCCCAAAATAATCCTGATATCGGGTTTTTAGTAAAATTACATCCGATTGAAATTGAAGAAAAGAATAAAAGTTATGATGAATTAGAGCGGTATCCTAATATTTTTCTGTTGAAGGATGCTATACCGGTCGGAGCTGCGTTGAATCTGGTTGATAGTATGGTGCATTACAATTCAACCTGTAATCTGGAAGCGTATATTTATAATATTCCGACAATCCAGGTATATGATGACAGTAAAAAGACCAGCTTTGAGTTTGTATGGCAGATGAAGGGAGAATCAACATATTTAGTTCATATAAAGGATGTTCAGAAGTTAAATAAGCTGATCCGTGAAGAGGCGGTGTTTAAAAAATCCAGGTCGATGGAAAAAACACTGTATAATTTATATGGCTGGAAAAGTGGAAAAGCATACCGGGCCATAGAAAAAAGTGCGTATTATATTTCCAAAGCTCAAAAACCACAGCGTCTGAGACTCAGAGATCAGGAAGTGCTTCATGCGATGAACAGCGATCAGGGACGGAAAATTATAAATATGCTTAAACAGGATATTTTGCTCAATATTACTGATTTCAGGAAGGTATCGAAAGACATCTTTGCATTGTGTAAAGTATATATATTTTATTATATAATAAATTTTTTAATAAAAGATAAAATGCCATTATAAGAGTTTGGCGGTTATTATGGAGGATTTGTATGATTGCGGTGATTGAAACCACGATGTCTGACTTATCGCATGAGGCGTTTAATGCAGGTATGCTATATCAGCTGCATAGAGCTTATCCGAATGAGAAAATCATATATTTTTGTGAGAAGGAACAGGGGAAATGCGTAAAAAGAATTCTGGATGCGCATGGATGCTCTGAGAATATTGAGTTTTCGTTTATCGGTCATATCTATCTGGAATATAACCGGCAGGAGATACAGGGGAATAAGGAAGAATATGTTTCTATTTTTCAAAAGTGCAAAAATGCCAGATTTGTGATGATTTTAAGTTTGGAGGCCGTAAACTCTGGATTATTGAAAAATTTGATCAGGAAATTTCCGAATATAAAATTCGGTATCTGTATACACGGTTATATTGAAGAAATTCTGCCTCAAAATGCGGTGGAATTTGAATTAAAGCATGGTATCGTCCGTTCAATCAGTATATACAGGCGAAAGAAGAAGGCGCTTGCCTATTTTAAAAATAATCTTCGTGCAATGGCGGAACTGCCTAATTGCAATATCATACTATATTCGGATATTTACAGGAAATATAAAAATTGCATCGAACCATCTGTGTATCAGAATATTAAAGTGCTCAATCTGCCATATGCTTTTACTTATAATAAGAAATCGCCTGAAACCGGCAAAAAATTTTTAATCGGTATTATGCCTTCTTCTGCTGCGGCCAAAGACCAAAACTGTGCGAAGATAATCAAATATATGATTGAGCATAAAGAAAGAATCAGAAGACCATATCACTTCGTGATTTTAAACTACGATATCGGAGTATATGAAAATGTTGACTATATAAGACGGCCAGGGAGAACCCGAAAAGATGTGGAACAGTTTATGGAAATATGTGACTGGATGATGATTCCATATGATGAAAACAAATACATCTTAAGCTCCTCCGGTGTAATGTTTGATGCAATAGAAGCAGAACGGCCTTTCTTTGCATTAGGTTCGCCGTCATTTATCAGGGCAATCGAAGCCGGTTGTGGGATACAGGAAGAATCCATTGAGAAACTGGGAGCGCAGATCATCCGACAGATCAACGAAGAGAACCCAGGCTATGAACGATACCGTGAGAATATCAGAAAATATAAAGAACGAATGGAAAAAGAAAATACAGAGCGCTTAGTTGAAATATTCGGAAAGTAATGGGAAACAGATGAAAAAAGCATTGATAACAGGTATTTTTGGACAGGACGGAAGCTTTCTGTATGAACTGTTGGAACAGAAAGGATATCTTACCTATGGCATTATAAAAAAGAATTTAAGCAGTAACTCCTGCCGGATCAGAGAAGAACTGCGCCGGAAAGGAAAAGAGCCGGCTGTCCTTGAAGTGGATCTGCAGGATTATGAAGCGGTAAGAAATGTGGTAGATGATATCCGGCCGGATGAGGTTTATCATCTCTCGGCAAGCCATGTAAGCTCGGAAGGAAAAAGGAACGGACAAACCATTGACGATAACACGTTATTCAAGCAGAATGTTTCGGCGACGGCAAACCTGCTGACGGCCTGTTATGAGGCCGCGCCTGAAGCGAAGGTGTTGACAGCGGGGTCCTGCCTTATGTTTGACGCTTCCGGGACGGAAAGGCAGGATGAGAGTACGGTCTATAGCTCGCAGAGCTTATATGGAATCGGAAAAATCACAGAAAACCGACTGGTGGAATACTACAGAAAAAAGGGAATGTATGCCTGCACGGCCATTCTGTATAATCATGAAAGCTATCGGCGCAGCGAGGATTTTGTTACGAGAAAGATCGTAAAAAATATGTGCCAGCTGAAAAAGGATAACCATCACAGATTTTCATTAGGCAATATAGAGATCAGAAAAGACTGGGGATACGCAAAAGATTATGCGGCAGGAATGCATTTAATGCTTCAGGGAGACTGTCCGGAGGATTACATATTGGCATCCGGAAGCCTGCACAGTATCAGAGAATTTATCGGAATATGTGCGGAGATTCTGCAAATCGATGATTGGGAAGAACACATTGCCGTAAACGACAACGTGATAAATCGCAGGAATGGGGCGCAGCTGTATGGAGATGCACGAAAAATAGAAAATGAGCTGGGCTGGAAGCGGGAAAAGAATCTCAGGGAAATAATTTATGAGATGATAACGGAAGAAATGAGGCAGCAGATGTAGAAATGGCGGATAAGGAGAAAATTGTTATCTGGGGAACCGGCAATATCGCAAGACAATTTTATTACAGAGAAGGCTATAAATATGATATTCAATATTTCATTGATAATCATAAACCCAAATATCGAATAAATTATATTCCGGTATATTATCCCGATGAGGTGAATCTGAAAAATAATAAAATTATTATTGCAATAGCAGATTGGTATGAGGTTGCCGGGCAACTGGAGAAGATGGGGCTGACTTTCCACAAAGACTATCTCCCATCCGAGCTTCTTCATAAAAATGAAATTCCGATTATGGATATTCTGGAAAGAATGACGGATAAAGAAGATATAGAAAAAGCCATTTCAGATTATCAGCGGGGCAGAAAAGTAGCGCTCATAAATGGAAATTGTCAGACGACCAGAATCAGGATGTATCTGCAGCAGAATCGTGAATTTAATAAAGAGTATGTGTTTTTGGATATCCCCGCATTATATATGCTTTCGGCGGATAAAGTGGATTTGCTGATGAAAGACGATTTTATTTTAAGGAAAATAGAATTGTTTATTTCCCAGAATATTTCCGCAGGAAATGCATTTGATTACCGTTTATCCAATGAATACCTGATTGGACGGATGAATGAAAATGTGACCTATATTCGGATATCCAATCTGTTTTTTGATATTTATTTTCCGCAGGGTGGAAAAGAACAGGATCCGGCGAGAGATGATTACATTCGTGATATCTTTCCCTATGACGATGCGGTAATTGATGAACTGGTCACGAAAGCGGGATTTGACGGAAATGGATATACTGCTGAAGAAATTGTTGAGATTATATGCATGGAAAACCTTTTTACGGCTGATTTTCTGGAATGGGTCGTACGCTATCGAATAGAACAGCTCAGGGAAAGAGAAGCATTGTGTGATGTAAAAATGTTAGATTATATCGAAAACAACTGGCTGAAAGAACAACTCTTTTATTCACGTAATCATCCTGTAAATAAGCTGTTAAAGGAGGAAAGCGTCCGGATTCTGAAAGCCATAAATTCTGGGTGGAAGGAAACGAAAATAGATCATGAGGAAACCATACCGCCTCTGGCAATTAATCAGGAATTTATGTATCCGGCTTTTTTTGACCGGTTAAAACCGGATTTTACCAAAGAATGGTATTCGGACACCATATCGGAGTGCCGCTATACATTGGAGGAAGAAGTCAGAAAGTATTTATTTTGCTGTCATAACAGGTAATCTGTTTTTAGCTGATTTATATAGTAAATAGCAGAAGATATGAAAAGAGATAAAAAGGAGCAGGAGGCAATTATGTATACCAAAATAAATAAGTGCAGAATATGTGGAAATGAAAATCTTGTAAGCATTATTGATCTGGGAATGCAAAAACTGACAGGCGTTTTTCCGCGTCCGGATCAGGAGGTGAATGAAGGGCCGCTGGAGCTGGTTAAGTGCATGCCGCAAAACGGGACATGCTGTGGCCTGGTGCAATTAAAACATTCCTGCTCAGGAGAAGAGATGTATGGGACAAACTATGGATACCGTTCCGGCTTAAATCAGGATATGGTAAACCATTTGGAAAACATAACAGGTACAATAGAAAAGCGGATTTCGTTATCGGATGGAGATATTGTTCTGGATATTGGGAGCAATGATGCTACTTTGCTGAAATCCTACAGGCAGGAGCAGCTCGATCTGATAGGAATGGACCCGACAGGGATTAAATTTAAAAAATATTATACGGAAAATATACAGCTGGTAACGGACTTTTTTTCAGCAGAAAATTTTAAGAAGATACGTCCGGATAAAAAAGCAAAAGTGATTACTTCCATAGCAATGTTTTATGATTTGGAGGAACCGCAGAACTTTGTGAATGACATAGAAAAGATATTGGATGATGAGGGGATCTGGGTATTGGAACAGAGCTATCTGCCGGCCATGCTGGAAACCAATTCCTATGACACGATCTGCCAGGAACATCTGGAATTTTATTGTCTTGCACAGATTCGGTGGATGGTAGAAAAAGCGGGGATGAAAATAATCGATGTGCAGCAAAATAAAGTGAACGGGGGAAGTTTTCAAATTGTTGTTGCAAAAAGCGAAAGCAGCTTCGAAGTCAGTAAGGATGTCGAAGAAGTGGAAAAGTGGGAAGAAGAGCATGCTTATGATACCCTGCAGCCGTTTGGTGAATTCAGAAGCAAGGTGGAATTGCATAGAGAACAGCTGCTGAAATTTCTGAAAGAAGAAACCGCAAAGGGAAAAGTGATTCTCGGTTACGGAGCATCGACGAAGGGAAATGTTTTACTTCAATATTGTGGAATTACTTCAGAATATATCAGGGCAATTGCTGAGGTGAATGAAGACAAGTTTGGCTGTATGACGCCGGGAACCAATATACCTATTATCTCTGAAAAAGAAGCAAAGGAAATGAAGCCTGATTATTTCATTGTTTTACCATGGCACTTCAGAGAGTTCATTCTGAAAAAAGAAGAGACTTATCGAAGAGAGACAAATTGTAAGTTTGTTTTTCCGCTGCCCTTCTTTGAAATTGTATAAAAGATATGATCGGGAATCTATGAGAGGAAATCAGAAAAATGGCAAGTTATTTAGAAATGAGAACAATAGAATTAAAGATTAAAAGAGAAGTGGAGCGGGGACACAGAGATTTTATCATTTATCCCTTTGGAGATCTTGGGCGTTATGTCAAGAAGATATTGAATCAGGAGTATGGAATCAAAGAACGATTCATCATCGATAATTATCCTGATTCAGAAGGAATTTATCCGTTGGAGTATTTACGAACTCACAGCCTGCAGGAAGAATATATATTGGTTGCTTCGACCAATAAGAGCATTTTTCAGCAGCTGCGTGATGAATTAAAAAAATATGCCGCAGAAGAAAAGATTATAGATTTATTTGAAAAAGAAAGCTTTGTATATCAGACTGTAGAACAATATGATGAATATGCCGCCCAAAAGGCCGGATTCAATTTCGCAGATTCCATTTATGCGTTAAGAAATTACGATGTGAAATTTTATCTGCCGTTCTGGAAAACGGATCTGATTCAAAGACAAATCCTGTTTGGAGATCGATATTATGAAGATCAGCTGCTATATTTTGTTACCCAAAAGTTTAGAGGGGGGGGCAATTTGGGG
>CALDLG010000126.1 GCA_937910785.1 uncultured Lachnospiraceae bacterium
TTAAGATTTCCATTCCCAGCTAAGTAGCTAATCCATTTTAATATTAAGCACTTGCTCAATATTTGTCAAATACTTATTTCCGAATTAGTTTCTCTCCGCCTCACATCTGCATATTTCAAGGCAGACCTATTCGCATTATGAAACCGGCAGAATCAGACCGTCACTTAATACGTTATATTACCTTGCAAAATAACTTAAATGAAAAAAACAGGGCGGATACGATCTCGATCATGTGGGAAATCATGCAGGCGAAGATCGTGAAACAGAAGGCGGAAATGACGGAGGAGTAAATACTGAAAATGAAATTTCTGATTAACGAAACATCGCCGGCCATTTCTGTCTTCAATGGCCTGATGACAGAAGGACCGGCGTCTGAACCTTTACCCGGCGGCAAAGATGCGCTGTTTCTAATTATATTTTGTGTCATATTGTACAGCAATCTGATTTTTATGATGTGGCAATCTATTTTTTCTCATGCTTATCGATCATAGATTCTATCAGCTTCCCGACAATCAGCAGTGTCAGAAGCGTCCAGTAGAACCTGGAATCGCGCGGATGTTCTCCGAAGATCATGAATCCGACGGTCACTGCCAGAATGAGTATTCCGTAAAGAATCAGAAAGCGCTTTTTCATACATTTCAACTCCCGTTTCTCTTACATTTTAGCGGGCAGAATATCCATTTTCGAAACTGTCAGCTCAGTACGAAGCTGTCTACGATTTCCTTCAGCGTGTTCGTATAGGAGAGTGTTTTTTCCACCATTTCGTAAGTGTCGGTTGTCAGCGCGACGATATTGGCGTTGTTCTCCACGACATTTGTGACGCCGGAGGCCGTTTCAGAAATGGAGCCGTTGATCAGGCTGATGGAATCCGAGATTTTTAACATCGTCCGGTTCAGCTCATCGATGGAGTCATTGATCTCCGTCATGGTATGGTTGACAAACTGCGCATCGTCAGAATACTGCTCGCTGACCTGCATGAAATTATTATAATCGGAAAGCACTGTTTTGTCCAGAAAATCCAGCGTGGCAGTCAGACTGGCCTCCATTTTTGCTACGGCATCGACCACCTCGGAAACGATCTGGGTGATGCCGGAGACAGTTTGAGAGGACTGGTTTGCAAGCTTGCCGATTTCATCGGCAACCACAGCGAAGCCGCGGCCCTGTTCGCCGGCTCTTGCAGCCTCAATGGAAGCGTTTAAGGACAAAAGGGAGGTCTGGCTTGCGATGTCCATGATGTTTTTGGCGAGCTCGTTGATTTTGGAAACGGATTTGGAGTGCTCGATCGCGTTTTCGGAATCATTTTTGACGGATTGATACATGTTCCTCGTTCTGTCGCTTGCGGATACGGTATCCGATTTCAGTCGTTTTGCACGATGCAGGATTTCCTCGGACAAAGTAACGCCTTCGGCGGCCTTGGTGTTGATTGCGGAGGTATTCTGTTCGACCTGCAGAATTTCCTGGCTGATGGCGTCCGTATTGACAGCGGTATTTTCCATGCTTGCGGAGAGCTGCTCGGCCGTTGCGGAGTTGCTGTTGGCATTATCGTTTACGGTGGCGGCAATCTCATGTAAGCGGTGGGCGCTTTGATCGATCGACTCCGAGGTAGAAGAAATATCGCGCATCATACTGCTGAAGGACTGGCGCATTTTCTGTACGGCCCGGCTCATTTCTCCGGTTTCATCCTTATGCTTCAGAAGGGAGTGGTAGGAGTTGTCCTGCGAAATATCCAGCTCAGCGGTTTTACGGATGACTCTTGTAACGGTTTTAAGCGGGGTGGTAATCGTGCTCGCGAAAATAAAGCCGAGGACCATAAAAACAACAATAATGATCAGACATATGATGAAGCTGATGGAAATCGCATTCTGCCGCATTTCGTCGATCGGCTGAAGAATCATGCTTCGGTCCACGACGATACAGAGAATCCATTGATTCAGCGGTGAAACACGATAGGCTATGTACTGATTTGCCGCGGCATCATACAGAATGGATGCGGCATCATAGCTGCCGGAGTCGATCCGGGCAAGTAAATCATGGATGCTGTCCGTATCGGCGGAGGTGCCGATCAGGGATTCATCGGGCGAATAGATATAGGTTCCGTTGCTGTCAAGGAGAAAAGCATAGCCGGATTCGCCGTTTTCGGAAGCATTGCCATTTCCGAACACATGAATGTTGGAAAGCGTATCGGCAAAAAGGGAGACCCTGATATTGGTAAAAACAACGCCGGAGAGGGTATCCGGATCAAAATGGCTGCTCTGCGGCACACCGATGGAGATCAGAGGTTCACCGCTTCCGGCATCGAAAAAGATATCACTCTGCGCCGGCGCATTGTTTTCCAGAATATATTGTATAAAAGGTTCTTCCGAATAGACTGCGCCTTCTGCGGAAGGGTCGGTGCTGGCATGGAGAATTCCGTCTTCGGCGCAGACGAAGCTGATGCTTTCATGTGCCGGGTTCGATTCCATATATTTTTTCAGAGAAGCATGGATCTCATTGGAAAATTTATTTCCTTTGTTCATGTTGAAAATGAAAAAGTTTTCCGAGCCGTTCAGATAGGTCATCGTTGCATTATATTTCTGAATGGATTCATCAATATAGTTTCCCTGTGCCTGTACGATTTCCGCCAGAGAATTCTCCGTATAGGCCACGAGCGTTTCTCCGGAAATATCGGTCAGATACCGGTAGTTGACAAGGACCGCGATGATAACGGCAATTGTTGTAAAAAGAATCAGTATGGATGCAATTTTTGTCTGAATAGAAGATAACCTTTTAACCGATGGCGTTTTCTTTTGCTTTGACATATGAAATCCCTTCCTATCATTAACTTAATCGTTTTAGTAATCATAACATGAGCTGGAAAATAAAGATAGCCAAATTTTTGAATCTATAAAAATTTGATGATAAATACCAAAAACAGACCTATAAAATACAGCACATTTACTTAAAACAAAATAAGGAATTTTCGGAACGGCAGGAAGTATAAAAAGATGAAATAATTTACTTAAACGTTTAACAAACACTTTACAGGAATTTTACATATTCCTTACAATTTTATGATAGCTGAATGGATAAATCGCTGATAATTTCAAATCATAAGAACACATAAGTGCAGAAAAAGGGAGGGTACCATGGATTTTTTTGGAATACTGACGATGATCGGCGGGCTGGCATTATTTTTATACGGAATGCAGGTGTTGGGAGACGGCCTGTCGAAAGCGTCCAGCGGACGTATGGAGCAGATTCTGGGGAAGCTGACTTCGAGTAAGCTGAAAGCAGTGCTGCTTGGAACGGTTGTGACTGCGGTTATTCAGTCTTCTTCGGCGGCCACTGTTATGGTGGTGGGATTTGTAAATTCAGGAATCATGAAGCTTTCACAGGCAATCGGTGTTATTATGGGAGCCAATATCGGAACGACGGTTACTTCATGGATCTTGAGTCTGTCAGGCATCGAGAGCGGCAATTTTTTCATAAGGCTTTTGAAGCCGGCTTCTTTTTCACCGATTATGGCAATCATCGGCGTATTCATTCTGTTATTTTCCAAAGAGGGCAAAAAGAAAAATATCGCGCAGATTCTGGTTGGCTTTGCGGTGCTGATGTTCGGGATGGAAACGATGACGAACGCGGTAAAGCCGCTTGCGGATGTGCCGGAGTTTCGTAATCTGCTGCTCTTGTTTTCCAGTCCCCTTTCCGGGGTTCTGGCCGGAATGATCCTGACTGCGGTATTGCAGAGTTCATCGGCTTCCGTCGGGATTCTCCAGGCGCTGTGCGCTACCGGTGCGATTTCCTATAAAAGTGCGGTTCCCGTGATCATGGGACAGAATATCGGCACCTGTGTGACGGCGCTGCTTTCTTCGGTCGGAACCTCCAAAAACGCAAGGCGGGCGGCGATTGTTCATCTGTATTTTAATCTGATCGGAACGGCTGCTTTTATGACGGTATTTTACGGGCTGTACGCCGTAATGGATTTCCCCTTTATGCGGCAGCCGGCGGAAGCCTATGGAATTGCCGTCGTACACAGCATCTTTAACGTATTTGCAACCTGTCTGCTGCTTCCGTTTTCAGACGGTCTGGAACGGCTGGCTTATCTGACGATCAGAAAGGATGAATCCGAGAACATAAGGGTCCGTTATGTGGATGCGGACGCGAAGATGCTGGACAGTCGTTTTCTGGATAAACCGGCCCTTGCGATGGAGCAGTGCAGAAGAGTCACCTCTCATATGGCGGTGGGAGCGAAAGAAGCATATCTGCGTACACTTGATCTGCTGCACTGCTTTGAGGAGGAAAAGGCGGAGGAGATCTCCCGGATGGAAAAGGATATTGACCGGTACGAGGATATGATCGGCACTTATCTGTTAAAGCTGAGCGGACAGGATTTGTCCGAACGTGACGGACAGACGCTGATGCTGTTTCTGGAATGTATCGGGGATTTTGAGCGGATCTCGGACCACACGGTCGGCATCATGGAGGCTTACAGAACATTGCAGCAAAAAGACAGGAAATTTTCCAATAAGGCACAGGTGGAGCTGGATATTTTTGCCAGAGCCGTTGCGAATCTGATGGATATTACGCTGGAGGTCTTTGATAAAGAAGATGCTGCGCTTGCCTGCGAAGTACAATCGTTATCTCAGGTCATTACGGAGCTTGGTACGGAAGTAAGGACGCGGCATATCAAAAGGCTACGGAAGGGGAAATGCACCATTGAAATGGGTTTTCTGCTTTCGGATATCGTAACAGGCTGTGAAAGAATCGCCGCTCATTGCGCCCACATCGTTGTCAGCGTGATCGAAGTGCGGGAAGAGTCCCTGGAAATTCATGAGCACATGAACGAGTTCCGCGGAAATAAGTCGGAAGAGCAGGAGCAGCTGTATCAGACCTTCCGGGGAAAATATGTTCTGCCATGAGTTGTTTCCTGCCGTAATATTAAACGCCATGTTTTGGCGATATGTTCTGCCGTAAAAGTTGACGTTTCCCGTAGGATTTTGATACACTGATATAAATGGAAAGATTTTTCAGGATAGAATATCAGGATGGGGGAAAGAGATGACTTATCAGGAGATTTTGGAAAATGCGGCGGAGTGTATCGGTGCGTACTGCAGGGCCTGTCCGGTCTGTAACGGAAGAGCATGCCGGAATCAGATACCCGGACCGGGGGCAAAGGGAATGGGCGACACCGCGATCAGAAATTTTGAAAAATGGCAGGAGATTCGTATCAATATGGATACGATCTGCGAGAACGGGGAACCGGACCTTTCTCTGGAATTATTTGGTCAGAAATTCCGATATCCTTTCTTCGCGGGACCGGTAGGAGCGGTCAATCTGCATTATGGGGAAAAATACGATGATTTAAGCTATAATGATCTGATGCTTCGAAGCTGTGTGGAAAACGGCATCGCCGCCTTTACGGGGGATGGAACGAATCCGGAGGTGGTAAGACAGGCGGCCGGAGCGCTTGCCGAGGTAAACGGGCTCGGCATTCCGACGATTAAGCCATGGAATCCGGAGACAATCCGGGAGAAAATGAAATTATGCAAAGACGCGGGATGTTTTGCGTTGGCGATGGACGTGGACGCGGCTGGCCTTCCTTTTCTGAAAAATATGACACCGCCCGCAGGCAGCAAGAGCGTGGAAGAATTAAAGGAAATCGTACGGATGGCGGGGGTTCCTTTTATCGTAAAAGGCATTATGACCGTCAAAGGAGCGCTGAAAGCGAAAGAGGCCGGAGCTGCGGCAATCGTTGTCAGCAATCATGGCGGCCGCGTGCTGGATCAATGTCCGGCGACAGCGGAGGTGCTTGCGGAAATTGCGGATGCCCTGCGGGGAAGTTCTGTGAAAGTTCTGGTAGACGGCGGTATCCGGAGTGGCACGGATATTTTTAAGGCGCTGGCGATGGGAGCCGACGGTGTGCTGATCTGCCGGCCTTTCGTAACGGCATTATACGGAGGCGGGGCCGAAGGCATTGGAGTCTATATCAGGAAACTGGCCGGCGAGCTGCGCGATACGATGGCGATGTGCGGCGCCGGAAGCCTGAAAGAAATTACAGGGGAAATGATACGGGCATAGCGGATTGGCTATGTTCTGGGAGGAGCCGTGAGAACAGGAAGGGGAAAGCAGATGGAAAAGCGCATGGAGGGAAATATTCCACAGGAAACAGCAGATCATACCGGCGGGATCGTTTTGGATAAAGGAGATATCACGCGGCTTGCCTGTGACTGTATCGTGAATGCCGCGAACAGCAGCCTTCTCGGAGGAGGCGGTGTGGATGGAGCAATTCACCGGGCGGCGGGCAGAGAGCTTCTGGAAGAATGCAGAACACTTCACGGCTGCAGAACGGGCGAGGCGAAGATCACGAAAGGATACCGTTTGAAAGCGAAATATGTCATTCATACGGTGGGACCGGTCTATTCGGGGAAGCCGTCGGACGCCGGTCTCCTTTCGGCCTGTTACCGAAATTCACTGAATCTGGCGCGGCAAAACGGAATTCACAGCGTTGCGTTTCCGGCCATTTCAACGGGCGTTTACGGCTATCCGCCCGAAGAGGCGGCGCCGATTGCGCTGAATACCATCAGACAGTGGTTTAAGGAGAACGAAGATTATCGGATGAAGGTAATTCTGTCCTGTTTTGACGAAAGGACATATCAGCTGTATCATGGGTTGGTTTAGGAAGGTTCATGTGTTATACTGCTAATGATACCGCCCCAAAGCGGATTCATGAGATCAGGATATGAGGACAGGAAAATGTCAGGCAGGTTTTTGAAAATAAGAGCTCTGCTGCTGATCGTCAGTTTTATGGCGCTGGCAGCATTTTTAATCAGAACAGTGGGAACCGTGGGCAGCGGTACGGAGGAGGGAGCAGATTTGCCCTTTTCTCTGACTTACAGTCAGGACGGTATCCGGCATCGGATCAAAGGTTTTCGGACGGAAACGGCCGTTTATTATTTCATTCCGGGAAATCTGGCGTTAGAGGATGTCCATCTTGCCACGGAAGCGGCAGAAGGCGTGCAGATTGGTGAAATACAGTTAAAAGACGGCGATGCGCTTACGCTGGCAGAACTTAACCGGACATATGAAGCCGTCGGCGGGGAGGATGCGGTTATTTTCTGTCAGGGTTCCGGGCTGCCGGTCATCAGGATTTCGACCGCGTCGGGCAGTATGGAAGCCATCAATGGTGATAAAGAGTATTCTGAGGCCGGATTTTTGGAAGTATATGATGCGGACGGCAGGATGGAAACGGCGGCGAAGCTGGAACGTATTTCCGGTCGGGGGAATACCTCGTGGGATGCGGCGAAGAAATCCTATGCGCTGAAACTGGAGGATGCGGAAGACATTCTGGGGATGGGAGCGGCGAAGCGGTGGGTGCTGTGCGCCAATTACTATGACGGCGCCTATATCCGGAACCAGATCGGTTTTGAGATCGCGGCGGAAAGCGGCATGCGGTTCACGCCGGAGGAACGGTTTGCGGAACTGTATATCAATGACGAATATGCGGGACTTTATCAGATTATGGAGAAAATAGAGCCGGGCCCTGGCCGGATGGAGATCGGGGACAATTATCTTCTTGAGGTGGACTATATTGAGCGGGCGGTGGAGGAGACCTTCATTCTTTTGGAAAATGAACAGCCCGTTGTGATTCATGCGCCTGAGAAGAATTGCGATCCGGAAGCGGTGCGGCAGTTTTTTGATACATTTACGCGGCAGATGGAGAACGGAGAGGTTCCGGAAGCCATGGAAATGCTCGATGTGGAATCCTTTGCGAAGCGATTCGTCATGGAAGAGATTCTGCAGGACATGGATTTTGGCTATACGAGCCAGTATCTGTATCTGGATCCGGAAAAAGGAATTCTCTACGACGGCCCGCTGTGGGATCTGGATAATACGATGGGGAGGGGAACTGCCGTTGAGGCGGAAACGCTTTTCGTGACGAAGTATGAGCTGGTTTATAACAATGTGAGCCGCTGGTATGCGGTGCTTTATGGGCAGCCGGAGTTCCGCCGGCTGGTTTCACAGGAGTATTGGAAGAATTTCCGGCCGGAGCTGCTTTCCCTGATCGAAGGCGGCATCGAGGAGAAAATTGCGGTCATTGAGGCATCCATCGCAATGGACCAGATTCGTTTTCCGGCGCCCCGGAGTGTGTTCATGACGGAAGCTTCTCTGGAAGAGCATACGGACCATCTGACAAAATACCTTCGGGATAAGCTGTATCTGATGGATGCCTTTTTCGGAGAAGAGCATACGGACGGGGCGCGACCGGTCGTACTGCCAAAGACGGAAGTCAAGGAGAATCCGCTGGAAGCGGAGACGGAGCCGGCAGGTCAGGAGGAAGCGGTCGAAGCGCATGGAATCGTTTACTATGTTATGTATTGGCGCTTCCCCGTACTGTTGCTTGTCATGTGCTGCGGCAGTGTGCTATTATGGTATCGATGCAGGAAAACGGGAAAATGAGAAAGCGGCGGGAAATGATAAAAAGCGGTGATCGAACGGAGAAGCTGAAATATCGGTATGAACTGAAGTTTCTCTGTACACAATTTCAGATCGAAATGCTGAGCGCGCAGCTCGATGGAATCATGGAAAAGGATATGCACAGCGGCGAGGCCGGATTTTATACGGTCAGGAGTCTGTATTTTGATGATTATGAGGATTCTGCCATGAGGCAGAAGGAGGACGGTCTGGATGAGCGGAAGAAGTTCCGGCTCCGTTCCTATCTGTCAGGCAGGGATGAGATCTTTCATCTGGAAATTAAATACCGAAACCGGGATAAGATCAGAAAAGAAAGCTGTGATCTGACACCGCAGGAGACGGAAAAAGTTCTGCGCGGAGAAGCGCTGGAAAACGCTTATCATACCGGAAGAAAGGTTCTTGCACAGTTTGAGCTTGCCAGAGAACAGCTGTTGTTAATGCCTGCGGTCATTGTGGAATACGACAGAGTGCCTTATGTGTATCCTGACGGAAATGTGCGCATTACCATTGACAGGAATATCTGCGCATCGCCGGATACCGGAGAATTTCTGCGTCAGGACATCGTGACGGTGCCGGTGCTGGAAAGAGGATATCATCTGCTGGAAGTCAAGTATGATGAATATCTTCCGGATTTTATCAGACAGGCTTTGCAGATCGTGAGTCTTGATAAAACTTCATTTTCCAAATATTATCTTTGCAGACTGGCGGGAAAACCGTTCGGAATGTCGGAAAGGGAACAGGGACAGCTTTATGAATTTCAGTGATATTTTTACCAAAACCTTCAGAGAGGGCTTCGCGGGAGCGGAACTCGGATTTCTGGAAATGATGTTAGTCTATGCGCTGGCGGTTTTCGTTGGCGGATATATTTTTCTGGTATACCGGTTTATAACCAGACAGGCTTTTTATTCCAGACATTTCAATATTTCGCTGGCGGTGCTTCCGGTCATTGTGGCCGCGATCATTCTGGCCATTCAGTCGAGTATTGTGATTTCACTCGGCATGGTGGGCGCATTGTCCATTGTCAGGTTTCGGACGGCGGTAAAGGATCCGATTGACCTGACCTTTTTATTCTGGTCGATATCGGCCGGCATTCTATGCGGAGCCGGACTGGGGGAGATGGCGGTAATCGTTTCGCTGATTATTACGGTGATGATCGTGGTGCTCGATAATGTCCGGATTGCCAAAGCACCGCTGCTTCTTGTCATCAATATGAAAGAACCGGATGCGGAGGATGAAATTCTGAAAATCGTAACGGAATACTGCAAATACAGCAGGGTAAAATCCAGAAATCTGACGAAGGACAGACTGCATATGATCGTGGAGCTGCGCACTGACAGAGGAAAGGAGCTTGTCGGTAAGCTGGCGGGGCAGGATGGTATTTTCTCCGTCTCCTTAATGGAGCATGACGGAGAAGCGGTCTGCTGAAATATTGTGATAAGCGCGGCAGGCGGAGACATTGGCGGTAGTGACGGCCTGCCGAAACGTTCATAACAAAAAGAGGTCGTTTCATAACACAACAGGGGGAAATGAATTAAGAACTCAAACTTCCCACACCTAAAGCGGGACTCTCACTTTGAAAAATCA
>CALDLG010000127.1 GCA_937910785.1 uncultured Lachnospiraceae bacterium
AGGAATTCCATTCCTGTTCGATTTCCTTCAGGATGGCGAGCGCTTTCGCCTGTTCCTGCCCGGTAAGATGAATCGTGGACGGGTGATCGATGAAATAATCGTTAAAATTTTCTACGCCCAGAACCGGAAGGAGATCGGAAACCATACGGTCTGTGAACTTTAACAAAATATTTTCCCTCGGCCGGTCCGACAGATAGGTCGATCGATAGTAGCGGTATTTGGGTGTGAAATCGATATCGCCTTCGCTGACGATGGTTGCACATTCGATAGAATAGACGAGAGCCTCACCGCTTAACAGAAAAGAAAGACCGTAGAAGTCAGTATATGCTTCGGCGGCATTCATTTCAAAAAACGGCGGATGAAAGACATGTGCAAAGTTGAAATTATACCCTTTTTTTAAAGGAAGCGGCATGAGGATTCTCCTTTCCGGCAGATATTGGTTCCGCTCCCGATTATATCATAATCGAAAAAAAGGGTAAATGTCAGAAAAATGAAAAAATAGTATAAGTGGAGTTCAATCAAGAAGTTTCATGAATTTGACGGTGCGCTTCCAAGGACCATCAGCAGGGCTCCGATCATAATGCAGAAATCCGAAATATTGAAAACGATGTTCCGGATCGCTTTATTTCTGACCGGAAAGCTCACATAATCCACGACATAGCGGCGGCGCATTCTGTCATAGGTGTTGCTGTATGCGCCCCCTAAAAGAAGCGCCAGCCCGCTTTTTAACAGCCGGCTGCCCCGGCAGGTAAAGGTTACAAGAAAAAGGACGGTCAACGCCAGTGTCAATGCGATGGACACAAGGGCAACCAGGCCGCGCTTTTTTTCTCCCATATTCAGGAATGCGCCTTCGTTATGATATTTTCGAATTAAAAGAAGGCCGCCTCCGACCCTTCGCTCTTTCCCGTCGGGAATTTTTCTTTCTATCCAATTTTTTATTCCCATATCCAGAGCAAAGATGAGGGCGGCAATGATTGCATAAATCATGGAAACGGTATGTCCTTTCGGTAGTTTGTGCAGGCACCGTGGCACATTGGTCCGCTATCGAATGGCGATAGAGCCATGCTATGATGTGATGACCGTTCCGCTTTTTCCCCTGATGGCATCGGATACTGCGGAAAGAGAAGTGATCAGGACACTTCCTTCCGGAACCGCTTCCAGATAGGAGATTGCGGCCTCTATTTTGGGGAGCATCGTTCCCTCCTCAAATTCTCCCTGGGCAATGAGTTTCTTTGCCTCGGCAATGTTGATATGTTCAACAGGGGTCTGATCCTCTTTTCCGAAGTTCCGGTAAACAAAAGGAACGCTCGTCAGGATGATCAGTTCATCTACTTTCAGATCCCCGGCCAGTTTGCCGGCAATGGAATCTTTTTCAATTACGGCGGATGCGCCTTTTAATACATGGTTCTGTTCGATGACGGGAATACCGCCGCCGCCGCAGGCGATTACAACCTGTCCGGCGTCCGCAAGCGTACGGATGGCATCGATTTCCACGATGTCAATCGGTTTGGGTGCGGCAACGACACGCCGAAACCCCCTGCCCGGTTCTTCCACGACATAATTGCCCTTTTTAATTTCGGTTTCGGAGTCTTCTTTGGACATATATCTTCCGATGACTTTGGTCGGCTCATAAAACGCTTCATCATAAGGATCTACGGTTACCTGGGTCAGAATGGTGCTGACGGGTCTGGAAATACCGCGGCCAAGCAGCTCCGTGCGCAGGGCGTTCTGGATATCGTAGCCTACATAACCCTGACTCATTGCGGAACAGACACACATCGGTGCGGGAGTATAATCGATATAGACGCGCCTCAGCTCGGTCATCGCCTTGTGGATCATGCTGACCTGAGGCCCGTTGCTGTGCGTGATTGTCAGCTGGTAATCGGCCTCTACCAGATCGGCAAGCGCTTTGGCGGTTATTTTTACGGCATCCCACTGTTCCAGCGTGGTATAGCCCAATGCTTCATGTCCAAGAGATACGACAACCTTTTTTTTACTCATAATGATATCCATGCCTTTCTCGCAGTATGCTGCCTTTATTCAAGATGCTCTCATTGTATCAAAAAACCAGAGATTTTTCAACCGGAAGTAAAATTTTTTCAGGTTGACAGTTTCCGCGCAAATGAGTAATATTAAAGTAGGGTTACAGGATTCTGGCGGAATCGTTTTTCCGCATTTTTTTGTATGACGCAGGAGAACATGGAAAGACAGCTTATATTTTTTTGACAGGAATTGCGTTGTGAGAACGGGAAAGGGATGTATGGGGGAAAAAGATTTACAAAACATGTCGGTCGAGCAGATCAAATCTATTGTGGACGTGATACAGAAAGCTTCGGAAGCGTATCTGTTCATACTGGATCTGGTTTCGGATATTTATCTGATTCCGGAGAAGCTGACGGAACGGGTTAATCTGCCGTCCACGAGGATTGAGAACTGTACGGAAGCGCTGAAAGCAGTGATCCATCCGTCGGATTATCAGATGGTAGTGGATGATATTACGAAATGCGCTTCGGGAGAGCGGAAAGTACATGATCTGGAGTATCGCTGGCTCAGCAGAGATAATCGTGTTATGTGGATCAGCTGTCGGGGAACCGTGGTGACAGGAGCCGACGGACATAAGCTCCTTGTTGGGAAAATTACGGAGCTTGGCAGGAAAGCGAAAGCCGATAACGTAACCGGGCTGCGCAGAGAAACACGGTTTCGTCTGGATGCGGAAGAGATTCTGCGGGACAGGCCGGAGTCCATTCGATACTGTATGAGGATCGGAATCGATAATTTCAAGGAAATCAATGAAAAAGACGGTGTGGAAGCCGGCGATGAAATTCTTTATAAAATGTCAAAATGTATTTTGGATACAGTGGAAGAAGGCGTTGACGTTTATCGTCTCGTAGCCGATGAATTCATGATTCTGGATGCCGTTTCCGGACCGGAGGCGGACCCGAAGCAGATTTACAGACAGATTTGCACCAAAGTAGCGGAAGTAGTGCGTGAGAACGATTACAGTAAATTTTATACAATATCCGCAGGAATATTATACGAAGACTTTATTGGCAGGAACAGTGACGATCTGATGCGGCTGTCGGAATTTTCTCTAAATGAGGCGAAACGAAACGGCAAGAACCAGATGGCTCTTTTCAGTCAGGAGAAGTATAATCAGTATTTAAAACATCTGGATATCCGAAAGGAGCTTCGAAGGGATATTGCCAATGATTTTCATGGATTTCAGGTGTACTACCAGCCGATTGTCGATGCGGAATCTTATCGTGTAGTCGGTGCGGAGGCCCTTCTTCGCTGGAAAAGCGAAAAATACGGGAATGTTTCCCCGGCTGTAATGATTCCGATTATGGAAGAAAGCGGTCTGATCATTCCGATAGGGCGCTATGTTCTGTGGGAAGCGGCCGGGATGTGCAAAAAATGGCAGGCGGTCATTCCCGGTTTTCACGTCAACGTGAATTTGTCGTATGTGCAGGTGCATAAGAGCGATCTGATGAACGATGTCAGCCGGTGCATCAGAGATGTTGGCATTACACCGGAAAGTCTTGTTCTGGAGCTGACGGAGAGCGGTTATATCGAAACGGATAACAGAATTCAGGAGCTGTTCCGGGATTTGAAGGAAAAGAAGATCAATCTTGCGATCGATGATTTCGGGACAGGCTACTCCAATATGCGCTATCTGAAAGAAATTGAGGCCAAGACAATAAAGCTGGACAGAAGCTTTGTTTTACAGGCGCTGCAAAATGAGTATGATTATACGATCATCTGTCACTTAATTAATATGATACATAGCGTGGGATCGACTGTGTGCATGGAAGGAATTGAATTTGCACATGAGCTGGAGAAAATGAAGCAGGCGGGCCCCGATCTGATTCAGGGCTATCTGTTTGGCAGACCGGCGCCCGCGGAAGAATTTGAGGAGAACTTCATTACAGATTCTCCCTGATTCGGATATCGATATCTACATAATGATATTCCGACTGCGGGACTTCACCAGTTGTCAGGTGCGTAAACAGAATATCGAGGGGTTTGGAACCCTGTAATAAGGGCTGTTGGCAGATGGTTGCTGCGATCAGCCCTTTTTCGATCAGCTTTCTTGTCGTTTCCACCATATCATAGGTGAAGACCTTAATATCATACTGACGTCCGGAAGCGATCACGGCGCGGCATCCGCCGTAGACGCCTCCCGCGGTAAAATAGAGCGTATTGATCTCAGGATGTGATTTTAAAAGCCGGGAAGTCATTTCATAGCTTTCGAAGTCATCATCCTGATTTGTGATTGTGGCGGAAATATGAATATTTGCAAAGTCCTTGATTACATCCCGGAATCCGGCGATGCGTTCCGTATGGCAGAGCACATTGCCGGAGCCGGAAATAATGCCTGTATAAACCTGACCGGAAGTCATCAGACGCATTAACCCGGCGGCGGTCTGCCCGGAACGATAGTAATTGCAGCCCACATAGGCGATCCGCCGGGAGTTTTCAATATCGGTATTTAAAGTGACAACAGGAATGCTTTGCTCATACAGATCATTGATTTTACGACGGACGGCATTGTCATTATAGGGAGAAAGCGCCAGGCCGTTTATGCCTTCATCCACCAGTTCATCGATGGCGGCGAGCTGATCGTCGCGGTTATAGTCGGTCTGGCGGATGAGAACGCTGCAGTTATAGCCTTCCAGTTCCTTCGCTTTTTCCTGAATGCCAAGAAGTACATCTTCATAGAACGGATTGCCCAGGCCTAAAAGCACGACGCCAAGCTTTAGCTTTCGCTTTTGGGCAGCAAGAACGATACCGGCCCTGTTTGGCCTGTAATCGAGTGCCTGAGCGATTTCCAGTATTTTTTCTGCTGTTTTGGGATTGACTGCGCCGCGGTGGTTTAAGACACGGTCTACGGTGCCTCTTGAAACACCGGCGAGCGCCGCAATTTCTTTGATGGTTGCCATAGGCATCTCCGGGTGCTTTTTCTCTTTGTATTTATTTTACGTTACCATAAAGAACGGGCTTACGTCAAACGAAAAAAGGGAACGGGAACAATATCGTGATTATGACGAATACACGAACCTGAAAAGGCATGGAATGGCCTTTATTTTGTACATTATTCCAAAAATGATAAGAGGTCTTGATTTTCCCCCGGACAGGGATTATGATAAAAGAAACGTGCCCGTGCACACTAAAGTCAAGGAGGGTTACCATGCTGTATATAGGTGTAGATTTAGGAACGTCGGCGGTTAAGCTGCTTTTGATGGACAGTCAGGGAAAGATACGAAATATCGTTTCCAGAGAATATCCCCTGTATTTTCCACATCCGGGCTGGTCGGAGCAGAAGCCGGAGGACTGGTATGAGCAGACAATGGAAGGCATTAAAGAGCTGTTAAAAGATTTCGACAGGAGTCAGGTGGCAGGAATCAGCTTCGGCGGACAGATGCACGGACTTGTAATTCTCGATGAGAATGACGAAGTGATCAGACCGGCTATTTTGTGGAACGATGGAAGAACCTATGAGGAATGTGATTATCTGAACAATGTGATCGGCAGAGACAAACTGTCCGAATATACAGCCAATATCTCCTTTACGGGATTTACGGCGCCGAAGATTCTCTGGGTAAAGAATAAGGAGCCGGAGAACTTTGCAAGAATCCGTAAAATCATGCTTCCCAAAGATTATATTGCCTATAAGCTGACCGGGGTGCACTGCACCGATGTGTCGGATGCTTCGGGAATGCTGATTTTTGACGTGAAGAATCGCTGCTGGTCGAAGGAAATGTGTGAGATCTGCGGCGTAAAGGAAGAACAGCTTGCAAAGATCTTTGAAAGCTATGAGACCGTCGGAACGGTACTGCCTGAGGTGGCGGAAGAACTGGGCATTCCGGAGAGCGTTAAGGTTGCGGCCGGAGCAGGGGATAATGCGGCGGCAGCCGTGGGAACGGGAACGGTCGGAGACGGGATGTGCAATATTTCTCTTGGCACAAGCGGAACGATTTTTATCTCTTCCAACAAATTTGGCGTGGATAAATACAATGCGCTGCATGCTTTTGCACATGCGGACGGACATTATCATCTGATGGGCTGTATGCTGAGCGCGGCTTCCTGTAATAAATGGTGGATGGATGACATCATCGGAACGGGCGATTACGCAGCGGAACAGAAGGCGATTACGAAGCTAGGTGAAAATCATGTTTACTTCCTTCCTTATCTGATGGGGGAACGTTCACCGCATAATAATCCGAACGCGAGAGGAACCTTTATCGGCATGACGATGGATACGACAAGGGCGGATATGACACAGGCCGTATTGGAAGGTGTCGCTTATGCGCTGCGGGATTCCTTCGAGGTGGCGAAGTCTCTCGGTATTCGAATCGACAGAACGAAGATCTGTGGCGGCGGTGCAAAGAGTCCTTTGTGGAAGAAGATGATTGCAAATGTCCTGAATTTAAAAGTTGACGTCATTGAGAGCGAAGAGGGGCCGGCGATGGGAGGCGCAATGCTGGCGGCGGTGGCATGCGGTGAGTATGCAGATGTGGAGGAAGCTGCGGCAAAAATCGTCAGAGTAGTCGATACGGTGGAGCCGACGCCGGAACTGGTGGAGAAATATGAAGCGCGTTATCAGCAGTTCAGGGAAATTTATCCGGCATGTAAGGAGCTGTTTGATAAGATTCAGTAGAGCATGGCATCGATTTCATTCCGTTTGAACGCAACGGATTTTATGATAAAAAGAAAGGAGTTTAAAACGTATGGAAATTAAAAAAATTACAGACCCCGCATTTCGCAGATACGGCAGAGTCATTCAGGGGATCGATTTCAGCGACCTGGTTGAAGCGATTAAAAGAGAAACGCCACTGCCGGAAGGCGTTGCTTACGAGCCGTCAATTGAGGCGCTGGAGGCAACTGCGGCAGCAAAGGAGCTTCAGAAAAAAACGTATGGAGAGCTTCCCATTGAGATCGGTTACTGCAACGGACATAATTATAAACTGAATGCAATCGAATATCACAGAAGTTCGGAAATCAATGTCGCGGCAACGGATGCGGTTCTGATCGTGGGTATGCAGCAGGATATTACGGATGATTTTACATATGACACGTCTTTGATGGAGGCGTTTCTGGTTCCGGAAGGCACAGCGGTCGAGATTTATGCGACGACGCTCCATTATGCGCCATGCAGTGCAGGGGAAGGCGGCTTCAAGGTCGGTATCGTTCTGCCGGCGGGCACGAATTATCCGTTAAAGGACCGGCACGAGGGCTGGGAGGATAAACTGATCGCAGCACAGAATAAATGGCTGATCGGTCATGCCGAGGGTGGTCTGGACGAAGGAGCGCATATCGGACTTGTTGGAGAGAATCCGGATATTCGTGAGGATTTGAAAAAATAAATTGTATATCACCGGTAAAACCGGTTAAAGGAGGATATCATCTATGAATAATTTACCAAAAGTAAAAATCGGTATTGTAGCGGTAAGCCGTGACTGCTTCCCGGCATCTTTGGCAGTCAACAGAAGAAAAGCTCTGGTAGAAGCTTACAATAAGGCATATGATGCGGCGGATATTTATGAGTGTCCCATCTGTATTATCGAGAGTGAGATCGATATGGTGAATGCCTTAAAGGATATCAAAGAGAACGGCTGTAATGCGCTCTGTGTATATCTTGGAAACTTCGGACCGGAAATTTCCGAGACACTGTTGGCAAAACACTTTGAAGGGCCTAAGATGTTCGTGGCAGCGGCAGAGGAATCGCAGAATGATCTGATTCAGGGGCGCGGCGATGCATACTGCGGTATGCTGAATGCAAGCTATAATCTGAAGCTTCGCAATGTCAGGGCTTATATTCCGGAATATCCGGTAGGCGATGCGGAAGACTGCGCGAAGATGATTCATGAATTTGTTCCGATCGCCCGCGCTATCGCAGGGCTTTCCAGCTTAAAGATTATTTCCTTTGGCCCTCGTCCGTTGAATTTCCTGGCTTGTAATGCACCGATCAAGCAGCTTTACAATCTGGGAGTTGAGATTGAGGAGAATTCGGAGCTCGATTTGTTTGAGGCATTTAATAAGCATGAGGGAGACCCCCGTATTCCGGATGTTGTAAAGGATATGGAAGAGGAGCTTGGCGCAGGCAATAACAAACCGGAGATTCTGCCGAAACTGGCACAGTACGAGCTGACACTGCTGGATTGGATTGAAGGACATAAGGGTTACAGAGAATATGTTGCGATCGCAGGAAAATGCTGGCCGGCTTTCCAGACCCAGTTCGGGTTCGTTCCCTGCTATGTAAACAGCCGTCTGACAGGAAGAGGCATTCCGGTATCCTGTGAAGTGGATATCTACGGCTGTCTGAGCGAGTTTATCGGCGAGGCGGTAAGTGACGATATTGTGACACTGCTCGATATCAATAACTCCGTTCCGAAGGATATGTATAAGGAAGCGATTGAAAACAAGTTTAACTATCAGTATACGGATACTTTCATGGGATTCCACTGCGGAAATACCTGCTCTAAGAAGCTTTCCAAATGCAGCATGGAATATCAGATGATTATGGCAAGAAGCCTTCCGGAAGAAGTGACACAGGGTACATTGGAAGGAGATATTGTTCCCGGAGATATCACATTCTATCGCCTGCAGAGTACGGCGGATAATATTCTGCGTGCATATGTGGCGGAAGGTGAGGTTCTTCCGGTAGCAACCAAATCCTTCGGCGGGATCGGCGTATTCGCGATTCCGGAGATGGGAAGATTCTATCGCCATGTATTGATTGAGAAGAATTATCCTCATCATGGAGCGGTTGCTTTCGGACATTATGGGAAAGCGCTTTTTGAAGTATTTAAGTATATCGGTGTAGAAGTAGGAGAGATCGGTTATAATCAGCCGAAGAGCAATCCTTATCCGACCGAGAATCCGTTTGCATAACAAACGGGAAAGCAACAGTTAAAATGATGAAAAGCACCGGATTTCCGGTGCTTTTCCTGTTAGCGTATTTGTTATAAGTATGTCCGGAAATTTCCGGCGGTTACACAATTCCGTTCAATATGGAGGACGTATCCAACGAAGTGCGGGCGCCCTGACTGTTATAGAAACCGGAATTTCCGTTGTTCGCATATCTGTAGATCTGGCCGGCTCTGTCTGATACCTGATCGGCGAAAGAATTATTACCCTTGAAAAGCGTCTTTAAGGTGGACATGCTCGCCTTTTTAAAGGTCTTTTCGTTGATGGATAAAGTACGGTCGGCATTCATGGTAATACCGGCCTTTGCCAGCATCTTGTAGTTGGCATATGTCGTATTGTTCATCTGGTTTGCCTGATTGCTGACTGCGCCGACTTTGCTGTTGGACGCACTCTTGATCATGGAATTATAATCCTTCACAAATGACGATACGCTCTCATAGATTTTATCCGTATTTTCTTCGCTGTAGTCCAGATCATTCAGCTCGGAAGCGCTTTTCTGCACGGCCTTTGCGGAAGAAGATGCCGCGCTGTCTTTTCCGGCTTTGGTTTTGGAGACGGAGCTGTCGTCCTCATCCGTTTCCTTTGTCTGTTTTGCATAATAGGCTTTTAACATTCTGCCATAGCTTCCGTTCTTGATGGAAGCGTAATCGCTTAATAAGCTGCTGTTTGCCAGGCCGCCCAATCCGCCTCCTGCGGAAGAGGACATTCCGGAGCTTAAGAGACTGGAATAAACGTCGCCTAAACCGGAGGTAAGACCCTTCAGACCAATTGCCATAATAAACCACTCCTTTGATTTTTATTGACTGACGTCCGTGTCATGATGCCATACAAATATTCTTATATATATTATCTCGGCTTTTGGCAGGATTTGTAAAGAGGAAAATTGCATATTTTTCATTTTTTTTCAAAATGACGGTATTCGCCGGGGGACAGGCCGGTGTGCTTTCGGAACAGCCGGCAGAAATAGCCGATATTTTCATAACCGACACAATTGGCAATATGAGAAATCTTATCGGAAGTCTCTCTCAGCATTTTGCAGGAAAGATTCATTCGGTATTTGATCAGATAATCGACAGGCGACATTCCGATATTTGCGCAAAAATATCGTATAGCCGTATTTTTGCTGATATTGACGGTTGCGGCGATATCCTCCAGACTGATTGTTTCCATATAGTGTGTCTGAATATACCGGATCATGATCAGGACACTGTTGTAGGAAAAATCCGAATTGGTTCTGCTTCGTTTTTTTTCTGAAAAAGGCGGCATATGACAGCCTATCATCAGCCATGCTTCCGAAAGCAGGTTACGGATCCGTAATTCGTTGAAATGATCTGCGGACAACTGCTCGAATAAGGTTATGAGCAGTTCCAGTATCCGGCTCTGCCACTCGCATTCCCGGTTCAGAATAAGATATTCCAAGGTTGATTTTTCGATCGGAGCGACATATTTTTGATAGATAATGCTGTCCGAAGGCGCGATAAATTCCGGTGCAAAGACGATATTGGGCATAATTCCATAGTTTTCGGCCGTAAACTGATGCAGAACCCGGCTGTTGATGAAGATCGCTTCTCCGGCATATAAGGTCAGGGTATGCCCTCCTATATAAAAGTGAACGGTTCCTTCCGAAACCAGAACAATTTCAAATTCATTATGCCAGTGCCAGCTCACCTGGCTGTTATAAAAATCTCTCGTATCATCCAGATAGTATTGCAGTGGAAAGCCCGGATGACCGTGCTGCTTCGTTTCTCTTAAATCGTCCGTCGTCAGAATTTTCTGCATGGACACAGCCTCCTGAAATAAAGAATAATATTGCCGCCTGATAACATCGCGATCTGTTTATATTGGTGATATTGTATCATGAATATGTGATAAAATCCAATTGTCAGAAAAGAAAATGATGATATAATGACACAGGAAGTGGATTTCTGCCCGCGGATATTATTTTTGGATCGAGAAAGGACTTGGATATCAGGATGAAGCAAACATATCAGAAAACAATTTATGCCTGTTTTGTGGGGTATATCGTGCAGGCGATTATTAATAATTTTGTTCCGCTGCTGTTTTTGACCTTTGAGAGTACATACGGTATCCCGCTCAGGCAGATTACGATGCTGATTACCATTAATTTCGGAATTCAGCTTCTGGTGGATCTGCTTTCAGCGAGCTTCGTGGACAGAATTGGATATCGGCTTTCCATAATGCTTGCGCATATATTGGCGGCGGCAGGACTTCTCGGTCTTGCGGTGCTCCCGGAGCTTCTGCCGGATGCCTATGCCGGGCTTCTGATCTCGGTTATGATTTATGCGTTCGGCGGAGGGCTGCTGGAAGTGCTGCTCAGTCCGATCGTAGAGAGCTGCCCGACCGATAATAAGGAGAAGACTATGAGCCTGCTGCACTCCTTTTACTGTTGGGGGCATGTGGGCGTGGTGCTTTTTTCCACAGTGTTTTTCAGAATGTTCGGGATTGAAAACTGGAAAATACTGACCTGCATCTGGATTATTGTGCCGGCTTTCAATGCCTTTGCTTTTGCAAAAGCGCCGCTTGCGCCGCTTGTGGAAGACGGAGAACACGGTATGACCATGCTTGATTTATGTAAGAGCAGGGTCTTCTGGCTGCTTATGCTGATGATGATGTGCGCCGGAGCAAGTGAACAGGCTGTGAGTCAGTGGGCATCGACCTTTGCGGAGAGAGGGCTGGGCGTAAGCAAGACGGTCGGAGACCTTGCGGGTCCTATGGCGTTTGCGGTTCTGATGGGCAGCGCGCGGGCTTTTTACGGAAAATTTGGCGACCGGATTGCATTAGACAAATTTATGATCGGGAGCGCGGTTCTCTGCATTATGTCTTACCTGTGTATTTCACTGTCGCCGTCGCCGGTCTTATCACTTTTTGGCTGTGCGGTCTGCGGCCTGTCGGTTGGAATTATGTGGCCCGGAAGCTTCAGCAGGGCTTCCGCTTCGATCAGAAACGGAGGAACCGCGTTGTTTGCACTGCTGGCACTGGCGGGAGACGTTGGCTGTTCCGGCGGGCCGACGTTAGTCGGATATATTTCGAGTCTGGCATCGGATGATCTGAAGAAAGGGATTCTGGCGGCGGTTATTTTTCCGGTTCTGCTGGCAGTGGGAATTTTGGGGCTGAAGAAGCATTGAGCCGTTCACAGGGCAGGAATATGAAAGTATCTTGATTTTGTGAAAAAGCAAACGTATAATAATAAATAGATAAAAATATGGAGGTATACTGTCATGAAGACGGAAAAAGATTTTTTACAGATGAATCCGGAATGGACCCGCAGGCCTGAGAAAGAGGAGGTGGGAGACGGAAAAGTCGTGATCATAACGGAGAAAGGCACAGACCTCTGGCAGAGGACCTATTATGGTTTTCAAAATGATAATGCACCCGTATTACAGGCGAAGACTTCTGAGAAATTTTTTTCGTTTGTAGTGAGGACACGCTTTGAAAGCGGGGAGCGTTTCGATCAGTGCGGTGTTGCGATGTATTTAAACAGCGATAACTGGTTCAAGGCTTCCATTGAATATGAAAACGAAGCATTCCAGCGGCTGGGCAGTGTCGTAACAAACCATGGGTATTCGGATTGGGCGACGACCGATATTTCCTCGGATATCAAAGAGATGTGGTATCGTTTCAGCCGCAGGGAAAGCGATTACTGTGTCGAATGCAGCCAGGACGGCACGCATTTTAAGCAGATGCGGATTTTCCATATGTGGGAAGGCGTGGATGAAATTACCTTCGGAATCTATGCATGCAGTCCTACCGAAGGCTCTTTTCGGGCTGAATTTTCAGAGATGAAATTCATGGACTGTCAGTGGAAGAAGGATGATGAATAGCGGGAAGCGTGAGAAGAGCTTTTTGCATGGGCAATGCTGACTGCTTTGGGATTTGAAATCAGTTACGGAGGCGAAAAAGGAGGTACACGATACTATGAAAAACAGGGGAAACGAATTACTACAGTTTCTGGGCGGGCTTGCAATGCTGGTGGTCGGGCTTTTTATTCTTTCACAGAAGGTCATTGTTTCATCGGGCTTTTTCGGGGCTGGAATCTGGTTTGGCGGTTTTCACATGAGTAACGGCCTGATTATGATACCTTTCATTATCGGGATTGTATGGATGTTCGCTTCCGGGGGCAGTTTTTTGTCCAAAGTGTTTACCGGCGGCAGCGTACTCCTGATCATTGCGGCGATCGTTCTTTCTACCAGAATCTATCTTTCGCGGCTGACGCTATATGAGTGGGCCCTGATATTGGTCCTGATTTTCGGCGGAGCCGGTCTGCTGGCCAGAGTGCTGTTTGCCACGCCGGGTCGGAAACAGTGCGGAAAAGAAGAACAGAAGGCGATTGAGGTTCGGGATAAGGCCCTTGAGATTGAAAAAGAAATTGAGCAGATCAAAAAAGAACAATAACCGGCATATACTGTACAAAGAATATGCAGGGTGATTTGCATGAACGAGAATAAAAAGAAATGGGATGAGAAGTTCAAACTGGCCTTGAATGAGCTGGAAGGTAAAATCGGTGAGGAGGATGCGAAAACGTCGGGGCGCGGAAGAACACGCAGAACACATCGGGAAAAGTATGCAACAAAGGCAGAATGGAAAAGAGCGGCTTTTCGACAGGAGGTATTATTACATATCGTGATGTCGGCCGCTTTTCTGCTGACAACCATCGCACTTCTTCAGGGAATTGTCAGAGTGCTTCCGGAGTCTGTTACGGTCAGCAGCAGCGTGAACGGAAGAGAACTTCCCATCTATTGCGTGGAGACGGATAAAAAGCAGATTGCGCTAAGCTTTGATGCGGCATGGGGAGGCGGTTATTTGCGGAAAAATGTATATGGCAATTATTTTAAAATGTTTTTTCAATTGGGTAGTGACTTTATGCCGTTCCTATGATAGAATGGATTTATCAAATTTCAGAAGGAGGTGAAACGATATGACAAATAATGAATTGTTGCTGGCGATGTCCGATATGATGGATACGAAGCTGAAGGCGGAGCTGCAGCCGCTCAGAAATGAGATGCGGGATATGAAGGATGAACTGCGGAATGAGATGCTGAATG
>CALDLG010000128.1 GCA_937910785.1 uncultured Lachnospiraceae bacterium
TTTTGCCTCTTCTCTGCCGTTTTCATCGGAGCTTTCCTGTTCCCTTTCGGCTTCCGTTTCATTTGCTTCCCTGTCGGCTCCATCCGGATTTTCTTCTCCGGCTTCTTCCCCGGTTCCACTGTCTTTTTCCTCACCTGACATTTCCGGCTCTCCACTGGCCTGTCCCTGTGAATCCTCTCCCGATTCTCCATCGGAAACGGTTTTCATCCCGGCCGCCGCTTTCAGGCTTTCGGTTGTTCTCTCAGGCGCTTCACCATAAACCTCCGCGCCTTCTTCCATGCTGCTTTCCCGCTCTTCAAAATCCGCCAGAAAAACTCTGGATATCTTCGCAACGTTTCCGGCGGAATCGCTGACGGCGTAGTATACAACTACGGTATGTCCTTCCCTGTTTTCGGTAATCTTCTCGATGACAATCCGATCAGTAATATCTCCGTCGCGGTCGTCTCGTGCACGGATATTCTCTAACAGCTTCTCTTCTCCGTCTTCATAGCTGTAGATATATTCATCCACCAAGAACCGAAATTCCGGCCTGACTCTGTCTTCACCGAAATAGGCTACTATACAGACCACCATCAGTATCAGATCTATGACCATAACCGATATCACCAGTATCCTGCTCTGTTTCATATCCTTTTCCCGTTCCTTCCGTCATTCTGCAGAGATATTTCTACAAATATTCCAGATCGCCGTCGCCATCCTTTTCATATTTATAGTCATAATCATCTTCTTTGCGGCCATGCCTTCGTTCCGAACGCTCCGCTATGGTTTCCTTACCCTCTCCCACAGCATGCTTCCGCCTTTCTCTGACCGGCGGTTCCGCCTGAGAAGGAAGCGTGTCTTCCCCGTATTTCCCATAATACTTTCCGTAATATTTCCCATAGTATCTTCCATAGTGGCCGTAATAGCCCCTTGCGCTCATATCCACCTTATTTAATACCACACCCAGTATGCGCCCTTCCGTTTTATCCAGCTGGTCTTTAACACGCTGAGCAAAATGATAGCTGATCGCATTGTTCTCAATGACGAGAATCGTTCCGTCACATTTTCTGGCCGCCACCGCCGCATCGATTACACTTCCAAGCGGCGGCGTATCCACAATCACATAATCAAATCTCTGACGCAGTTCTTTCAGCGCTGTCTGGAACCTTGCTCCGCCCAAAAGTTCACTTGGATTAGGCGGCACGGGACCTGAAAAAATAACGCACAAATTCGGCACATTTGTCAGACATATCACACTCTCCAGCTTCTCCCTGCCGATCAGCGCATGTGTCAGACCGTGTCTGACCGCCCCCGTCTTATACCGTCCTACCAGAACGGATTTTCTCAGATCAGCATCGATCAGAATCGTTTTTTTTCCGGCTTCCGCAAAAGCCTTTGCCAGCTCCATCGCGACGGAGCTCTTTCCTTCGTTGGGCGTACAGCTGGTGATCGCAATCACCCTGATATCCGAACCGCTGAACTCGATATTCGTGCGCAGTGTCTTATAAGCTTCTTTTGTCCGGTAATCGTTTAGCTGCGGCGCCCCGAAACGCAGAGTAACCTCCTGCATCACGCCGTTCCTTTCTCTTCCTGCCGGCTCCCCGGTATTCCCACTACGTTCTTTCTCCATGACCACGAATCCTTCCTTCCGTACTTCCGTATCTGCCTGCCTTCTTTTTCCGCTTCGCCTTCTCCGTTCCGTCCTCCCGGACTGGTATCAGACCAAGCGTCGTCAGTCCCAGATATTTTTCCACATCCTCCGAGGATTTGATCGTATCGTCCAGCAGGAACCGGATCAACAGAAACGCGCACACGAAAAAGCATCCCAGCGCCCCGCCGACAAGCATCCACCGCATACAACTGGGGGAGGCTTTCTCCACCGGCATATTTGCCGTCTCCACTACATTTACTGCGTCGATATCCATCACGTTTTCGATATGTCTGCTCGCTGCTTCCCGAACGCTGTTTGCAATATTCATCGCCATTACCTGATCGTTATCTTTTACAGTGATATAGATCACGCGGGTATCTTCCGGTGTTCTGACGGAGACTTTCCTCTGCAGGTCCTTGTATTCCATCTTCAGTTCAAGCGTCTGGATAACCTCTTCCAGCACATACCGGCTGCTGATCAGCTCCGCATAATCCTTCGTCAGCTGGCTTCCCAGCTGCACATCCGTATAGGTTACAGTCGTATTCTCGTTTTTATTCAGAATGTAAATTTTCGTCGTGGATTCATAGGTCGGCGTGATGACAAACCGGCTGATTGCAAAGCCGATTAATGCCGCCATCAGTCCCACGCCCAAAATCAACCAGATCTGTCCCAGAAGCACGCCTAACAGTTCTAACAGGTCTATTTCAATTGCGTCCGCATCTCTTCTCTCTTCCATGCGTTCCTCCAAACCTTTCCCTTTGATTTGTATTTATAAATAACCGCCTCCCAGCAGCACATCCGCATTTCCTCCAAAGAGCCTGCCGCAGTACCCTTCCCCATACTTTTTCGCTACATATGCCGCCGCTCCGGAAAGGACCGGCATCCGGTTCCGGTCATCGTGGCTGTCAGTCGCCGCGAAGTGAACCAATTCTTTTTTTAACAGCTGTTTCACGTCCTGCCTGCTCTCCCGTCCGTTTGCTCCGGTAATACTCGCCGCATTTACCTGAATGTAACAGCCCATGTCATACAGCGCCTCCACCCTCGTCTTCTTCGACATCAGGCTTCCATACCGCTCCACATGGGCCAGAATCGGAAGATATCCCTCTGAAAGCAGACTGTAGGCCGCATCCCGGATATAGGCATGGT
The DNA here is from genome assembly GCA_937910785.1 of uncultured Lachnospiraceae bacterium. GTDB lineage: Bacteria > Bacillota > Clostridia > Lachnospirales > Lachnospiraceae > UBA3282. Next base: position 2,777 of record CALDLG010000128.1, read on the forward strand.
CTTCCCGCGGACTGAATTCCACAAGCACATAAGAGGTTCCTGCTATTGTCAGGGCATTTCCGTCCCGCAGAGCCGCAAGCGCTTCCGAACTGTAATAGATTTCGCTGCCCAGATGCAGCCGTATGGGAATTCCGGCTTCTTCTGCCCTCGCTTCCAGCTCCCGGAAAGCCTGCCGCACTTTCTCCGGCGGCAGGTTCCGGCGCATGGGTTTATAGTGGGGTGTCAGAATGATTTCTTCAATATGGTCTTCCGCCGCCTGTCGCAGCATTCGAAGGCTCATTTCAAAATTTTCCGATCCGTCGTCTAATCCGGGCAGAATATGGGAATGAATATCTATGTAGGAATCCAATGTCTGTCACCATCCAGTACCTTTTGTATGTCTTTGTTTTTTACCGGCATTCTGATGCCTGCCGTCCTGCGCCTGGGTTTTTCGTAAAATAATCTATTTTATGAAACTTTACAAGTTAATTTCCCGCAAATCCCGTATTTTGTAGTCTTTCCTGCCATGCCGTCCACAAATTCCCTGAAATATGACCACATTTCTGACGGCTTAAAAACAGAAATTCACAGGTTAAAATAAATAGACTGGCTGAAGTTATTCAGCAAATTGATATTACTCAGCCTGTGTACGTTTCGATTCTGTCCATAAGCCTTCTCTTCTGCTGCATGGTGGAGTGCACATACAGATTCAAAGTAATCTGAATGCTGCTGTGTCCCAGAATTTCACTCAGACTTTTGCTGTCGAATCCTTTCTCCATGCATCTTGTGGCAAAAGCATGGCGAAGCATATGAAATTTGAAATGTCCAAGCCCGCACTCCTCCAGAATCCTGCCAAACCGATACTGCAATGTGCGGGGATCCATCCATTTCCCTCTTGCGCCGCTGACAAGCGGCATGGTTGACTGACGGCGGTAGTTTTTCAGCAGTCCGGAAAGCGCCGGCGGAATCGGAATATCCCTGACGGAACAGGCAGTTTTGGGATTAGATATAAGCAGTTTTGTTTTATTTTTTTGACCGTCATAATCGCGTACTCTCTGTACGTTATTTCTAATATGAAGAATCTCTTTTTCCAGATCAATATCCTCCCATGTGAGTGCACAGAGTTCACCAATCCTCAAACCGCTGTGAAGCGCTGTCAGAATTCCAAGACAGGTATCATCCGCGATATTCTTTAAAAGATAATTCTCCAGTTTTGACAGACTTACGTCATCCGGAGGCAAAGCCGGCGGCTGATACCCCGTACCAATCGGATTTTCCGGAATATCAAGTGCAAGACCGGTTTTTTTTCGGATATGAGACATGATCCGCAGGACAACCCCGCAAATATAGAACTGATATCTGCCGGAAAGCTTTTTTTTCCGGCTTTTTGTTCGAATTTCGGAAATAAAATGATGAAGGACCCGCGCATCAATCTGACAGAGCTGTTTATCTCCCAGCTCCGGAAGAATATATTTCTCAATTATCTGCCGGTATGCGGCATAGGTACTTTCCTTCCATCCTTCCTTCTTATCCGCATACCAGATGCCAACGGCCTCTTCCATACGTATGCGGCAGCTTCCGCTTCCACCTCCTTTCTCCCATCTGACTTCTTCCATCTTTTTTTTCACTTCCCCATAGGTTTTTCCATACACGGAGCGGTATTTTCGTTTTCCGGACAGGCAGGCGGCCGCAATCCGCCCCTCCCATCGCCCGTCTTTCCTTTTGTAAATATTTTCTCCCCGTCTGGGCATAGGACATCTCCTTTCCGACCATTTTTTGACGGTCATAAAATTCTCATCACAGCTGTGGATCTTGCTTTTTCCGCAAAAGGCCCTGAAAACAGGCTTTTATCGTTTTAAAAACAGCTTGTATTTTTATTTAAATTATGCTACGATACATAAGGTCAAACAAAAAGTCCTGTTTTTTCTGGGGAAATGGAGATTTTATATTTTTCATAAAATAGATTATTTTACGAAATTTTGTCCGTCATGCTATATCTTTGTAACAAATGCATCTGCAGACATTTTACGGAATCATTTTGGATATTTCTGATTTTTAAGATTTGATTTTGAGCGGATTTTGCTCACGAAAAGAGCAGGCTATAGATTCCTGTATAACCTGCTCCGTAAGAGTAATGATTCTTATATTTTATCTTTATGAAGTAAATTTAATCTGCACTTTTGCAGGCAGTCTGTCACTTTATACCTCTGACTCTCTGACAATCTTTCTTATCTTCAGTACCATCGACGGCGCTACGGAAAGCTCATCAATTCCCATGCGAAGAAATTCTTCTGTCAGTTCCAGATCTGCTCCCAGCTCACCGCAAATACCGACCCACTTCCCGCATTTGTGCGCATTTTCCGTCACCATTCTAAGCATTCTCAAAATCGCTTTATGATGCGGATTATAGAAATCGTCCAGTCTCTCATTCTGTCTGTCCACCGCCAGTGTATACTGCGTCAGATCGTTGGTTCCGATACTGAAAAAGTCCACCAGCTCCGCCAGCTCATCGCTTACCATAACTGCTGCCGGTGTCTCGATCATAATGCCCTGTTCCGGCATTTTATACGGAATTTCCTTTTCCTTGAGCTCCGCCTCCACTTCCGATACGATAGCCTGAATCTGCCGCACTTCTTCTACGGAAATAATCATCGGATACATGATGGAGATATTACCGTATACGGCTGCACGAAGCAATGCTCTTAGCTGAGTCTTGAAAATATCCGGCTGCTTTAAACAGATTCTGATTGCCCGGTACCCCATCGCCGGATTATCTTCCCTGCCAAGATGAAAATAATCCACCTGCTTATCCGCTCCGATGTCCAGTGTACGAATAACCACCTTCTTGCCGGCCATCGTCTGTGCCACCTGTTTATATGCCTGAAACTGCTCTTCCTCCGTCGGGAAGTCATCCCTGCCAAGATACAGGAACTCGCTGCGGAACAGCCCAATTCCTCCCGCATCATTTTCCAGCACATAACCAACATCCGAAACACTGCCGATATTCGCAAAAATATGAATCTTCCTGCCGGAACGCGTCACATTTTCCTTTCCTTTTAATGACTGCAGCAGCCGGTATTTTTCCTGCTCCTCCTGAATCTTCTTCTCCGCTTCGGCATAAATATCCTCGGATGGGTCAAAGATCACTTCTCCCTTCAGGCTGTCCACCACAGCTTTCATTCCCGTATGTATTTCATTCAAATCCACCTCTACGCCGATCAGCGCAGGAATATTCATCATTCTTGCCAGAATTGCCGTATGAGAATTCGTTGAACCATGCACCGTCACAAAAGCAAGAATTTTTTCCTTATCCATCTGCACCGTCTCACTGGGGCTTAAATCATCGGCCACAATAATTGACGGCTCCATATCGGTCAGGCTCATATCCTCCCGGCCCGTCAGATTACGCACAAGACGGTTCGAAATGTCTTTTATATCCGCCGCTCTTGCTTTCATATAGTCATTGTCCATTCCCGCGAACATTTCCGAGAAATTGTCTCCGGTGACTGCAACCGCATATTCCGCATTCACCATCTCTGTCCGTATCATATTATGGATAGCATCCAGATAGTCTTCATCTTCCAGCATCATCTGATGCACTTCGAAGATTGCGGCGCTGGACTCTCCCACTTCTTTCAGCGCTTTGTCATAAAGCTTCTGAAGCTGCGCCTTCGCCTGCTCTCCTGCTTTGTCTACCCGGACAATTTCAGCATCCGCATCCGTAATCTTCGTTCTTTTAATCGATTGATCGTCTTTTCCAAGAACTGCCACAGGCCCCATGACAATTCCCTTATAAACTGCTTTACCGGATAATTTCAACATATCTTCTTTCCGCCTCCTTTTCCTGATTTTCCTTATACTATGACCATATCATAGCCACCGGGAAAAGACAACGCCGCTTTTCATATTTTTTCCAATACGACAATGCTTTCGCGGAGAGAATCTTTCAAATATGGATATCTCCGTATCTGTTGTCCGGAGGTTTTGGCAATACGGCATACGATAATCTCGCTGACCGCAAAACCGTAATGCTCCGCAATTGCTGCAAGAAACAGGTCTGTCGGCACAATTCTTCCAAGATATGCGCTCTGATCCACGACGATATAGCATTTTTTCCCCGGCGGCAGAACAGCTCCGCTCTCTTCGATCACCTTTTCCATATCCGCAAAATACCCTTTCAGCATTTTGGGTACTTTTCTTGTGCGTCCGTCTCTTTTTCCGGTTCTGCTTTCTTTCTCCGGTATCGCCCCTTCTATTTCATCTGCCATCCACGCGACAAAATCCCTCACGGCACTGCGCTCATCACATCTCCCAACAAAAGATTCTACCGCCTGCTGCCTGTATATTCCGATCCCTTTCATATCCGCCGCATAATCGGCCAGGATAACTTCCATTTTATAGGACTCAAAATAATCAAAAGAGTTCGCGTAAGGCGGCGAATACATAATCGCTCCGGGCGTCCTGCCTATCTGTGCCGCATGCCGTTCAACGGTTTCCCGCAGCTTCTTCGCGTCTCCGCAGTCGAGAATGGATACCAGTTCCGGAGATATTCTGTGCCGTTCAATATCCGAAAGCATTTCACCCGCCTTTAACAGATAATAAGTCTCCACTTCTCCGGTCTCTGCTGCCGACCTTTTCAGCCCGTTCCCATCTCTTTTTCTGTCGGAAACCGCTTCTATCATACAGATATAAGCACAGAAAAAAAATTCATACAGCTTCGTTCCAAGCCGCTCTTTCTGCCCGTCCAGTACCTGGCGGACGGACAGCAGCCTCCTGAAATTATGCTCGTTGAAAAACTTGCGGACTTCCTGATATTTTTCCAGGTAAGCCTGCTCCGGCTCGGTTCGACGCATACATTCCACAAGCTCCGGCAGCATCCGGCGAAGCCGCGCGACCTCTTCGTCCGTATAGCTTCTGCATTTGACGCCCGAAAGGAATGCCGACACCGGATTAATATCGATGCCGATGCCGGAATAACCATTTAACGCCGCTTCCACAACCGTAGTCCCGCTCCCGCAGAACGGGTCCAGAACATATTCGCCTTCAGCAATCCCGCATCGGATCAGAAGCTCCCTGATCAGGGTATGGGAAAATCCTTCCCGATATTTAAACCATCCATGATACGGCACATCTCTGTTTTCGGAGAAGTTGACAAGCCGGCTGAAAAATTCCACTTCGTCCGTTACCGCAAATCTGCTCTCCAGCCCATAAATAAACTCTTTCAGATTCCGATTCGAATACACGCCATATTCGTCAATAACATCCGTCAGCATATGCATGCACCCTCTTTCGTAACCCTGCCTACCATTCCGGTTTCTTTTCCTCGCGCTCTACGACAATCGTTTCTATCTGCATTCCGCTTTCCGCAAAATATAATTTCAGGTAATTGCTGATACTGATAAAAAATCCTAATGACTGTTCGATCTCCGTATATTTTCCATTCGTTCCGTTCAGTGTCGTCGTTCCCTGCAGCTTGCTGTTTGCAAAAACAGATACCGATACCTGGGCAAGCTCGGAAGCATCCACCTTCGCCCGGATACGGAGCTTATAAAAGCCCGGTTCCTTCGTATGAAGCCCGCATGAAAATGTCTGGCCCTTGCCGGTATCGATCACTTTTCCGTCAAACTCCAGCTTTTCATCCAGCGCATACCACTCCATATCCACATCCGTGATCGTTTCTTCCGCCATATTCTTTGCAGCATCCAGTTCTTCCTGGCTGAGACGTCCAAGGCTTCTGTCCATGACAGGGGAGCGCATCAGCACGCCCAGTATATTGGAGGCACACCTCACCAGATCGGCACGCTTTAAAGCCCCTTTCCGCAGACTTTCCTCCAGATTGTCCCCTCCGGAATTGCTCTCGGAATCCCGCACTACCATATACACATCATTCTGACTCCGCACCATAGCTGCCAGGTTTTCTCTCACAGGCGTCTGCCCCTCATCATTAATTTCCGCCCACCAGTCGGTCATAACCAGTCCTTCATAATGCCACTCGTTCCGAAGAATCGTTGTCAGCAGATCATAATTTCCGGCAGTCCAGATGCCGTTAATCCCGCCGTATGTCGTCATAATCGCATAGGCTCCGCCTTCTTTTACAGCGATTTCAAAGCCTTTCAGGTAAATTTCCCGCAAAGCGCGTTCCGATACAACAGAATTATACAGTCTGCGGTGATATTCCTGGTTATTGCACGCGAAATGCTTCATGGCCCCGGTTACCTGATACTTCCGCATACCCCGAAGCTGTGCCGCCGCCATCTTACCGGTTAGCAGCGGATCTTCCGAAAAATATTCGAAGTTACGTCCATTCAACGGATGCCTGTGAATGTTCATGCCGGGTCCCAGCAAAATATCAATGCGATTCTTTCGAAGCTCCGCTCCTTCCATCTCATAAAGCTGTTCGGAAAGTTCCTCATTAAAGCTGCATGCCAGACAGGTCCCGTTGGGAAGGCAAAATGCATAGGTCCCACAGTCCATCCGGATACCGGAAGGGCCGTCCGCACAACATCCACAGGGAATTCCATAATCCTCCAGCGCCTTCGTAACACCGCCGAATGCGGACGCTGTTCCGGGCGTTACTTTGGGAGAACACATTCCCTCGCCCCGGACGATACAACATAACTCCCCGTCACTGAGCTGTCCGATAAATTCCTCCATGGAAATCTTTTTGTCATAAACATCCGCCAGCTTATATCCTTTATCTCCTGTACAGGGTACATCCGGCTTCGCTTCTTCCTGATATTTCTCCATCATGCTGCGGGTACGCAGAGGTGCCTTCTCCCAGACGATCCGCAGCTTTCCTTCCTCCGTCTGCTCCGGTTTCATCCGCTCAAATTCCTCCACCGGCGCAAGCGCCTCCGTACAGCGCTGCGTCACCTCGGACGTTTCCAGTTCCATAAATCCGGCCGGCTCCGCGCTTCTGACATCTGTTCCCACATAGAACTGATATCTCCCGGCTTCCAGAACATAACAGGATTTGTTCCCTGTCACGCCGCTGTCATCATAGGATGCCAGAGACTCTTTCTTCACTTCCAGACGAAGCTCCTGTTCCTCTCCCGGTTTAAGACACTTTGTTTTTCCAAACGCAGTAAGGCTTCTGGACGGTTTCCCAATCTTTCCCTGCGGCGCCTCTGCGTAAACCTGTATAACCTCTTTCCCGGCAAAGTCTCCCGTATTTTTTACCCTGACGCGGAAAATGCAGCTGTTCTCCGCGGATTCCATATCGCTGGAAACTTCAAAAGAAGTATAGGAAAGTCCGAATCCGAACGGATACTGTACTTTTGCTTTCGCCTCCTCAAAGGTTTCGAAATAACGGTACCCCACATAAATATCTTCCGGGTACCGGTCTCCCTCTTCTCCGCCAAAATTGGCAGCAGCCGGATAATCCTCCTCCGACCTTGCAATCGTATCCGCCAGTTTGCCGCATGGACTGATTCTGCCCATCAGAATATCCGCTGCGGCATGACCGCCTTCCATGCCGCCCTGCCATATGTAAAGAACCGCCTGCGGACGGTAAGTCTCCACCCACTTCATGTCGATGATACTGCCCACATTCAATGCCACGATAACCTGATCGAATGCCGCGCATACCTGTTCCATCATTTTCTCTTCGCCTTCGGACAGATAGAAACTTCCTTTCTCCCCCCTGGCATCCCGGTCTTCTCCCGCCGTACGGCCGATAATAATCAGCGCCACATCGCTTTCCTTCGCAATCTTACCGACAAACTCAGCATCAAGCGGCATTTCCTCCTGACTCCATGGCTCCTGTGCCCAGCCCTGGCCCCGGTCAAAGGGATGCTCCTTCATCCATTCCCGATAGGTCTGTTCCAGCTCCTGATTCAGTTCCAGTTTCTCTTCCTTTAACGCATCCAGAATACCGACCACATATTTTGTATTGATCAGCCCGCCGGAACCGGTTCCGCTTTTATAATAATCAAATTGAATTCTTCCGAATACAGCCAGCTTCCCGCCTTCCTTTAAGGGCAGCGCATTCTTCTCATTCCGCAGAAGGACCGCACCCTCCGCCGCTGCTTTTCTTGCCGTCCGGGCATATGCATCCCAGTCTATTTCATATCTGTTTTTCATTTTGTATCATTCTCCTTTCAGCCAGCCTGTGGCCGGATCATAAAAATCTACTTCAAAATCTCCCGCAGCTGTTCAAACAGCTTCTCCGTATCGATCGGCTTCGCAATATGCCCGTTCATTCCCGCGTCAAATGCCGCCTTTCTGTCTTCATCAAATGCATTGGCCGTCATGGCAATAATTGGAATATCCGCATACGCGCTGTCCTTCATCGCCCTGATCTGTCTGGCCGCTTCATACCCGTTCATGATCGGCATCTGAATATCCATCAGGATCAGATCATAGCGACCGGGCTCGGCCGCCCTGATTTTTTCTACCGCAACGCCCCCGTCATCGGCCACATCCATCGCAAATCCCGCTTCTCCAAGAATTTCCAGTGCAATTTCCTGATTGATCTCATTATCCTCAACTAACAGAATCTTCTTCCCTTCGAAGGATATTACGTCTTCCGGAAGCTCCTCCTCCTCATCCTTCAGTACAAACGGGGATTCCAGAATTTCCCGGAGCTCCGACAGGAATATCGGTTTGGAACAGAACGCTGTGACGCCCGCATTCCTTGCCTCTTCCTCGATATCCGACCAGTCATAGGCTGTCAGAATAATAATCGGCTTGCCGTCTCCGATGATCGAACGGATGCGTCTGACTACCTCGATGCCGTTCATATCCGGCATCAGCCAGTCTATGATATAGGCCGAATACTCGTCGTTCTGCTCCTCCGCCAGTTTAACGCGAAGCACCGCCTCTTTGCCTGACGTTGTCCAGTCCGGCCGCATCCCGATGATGGAGAGCATCTGCGTCACACTGGAACAGGTATTGAAGTCATCATCGGCCACAAGCGCTCTGAGCCCCTTTAACTGCGGGACCACTTCCTGTCCTACCGGTCCGGAGCATGTTCGAAGCTGCAGCGCCACCGTAAAGGTCGAACCTTTTCCCTCTTCACTGGCAACAGAAATCGTACCGCCCATCATATCCACGATATTTTTGGTGATCGCCATGCCAAGGCCGGTCCCCTGAATTCCGCTGACCGTACTCGTACGCTCCCGCTCGAACGGCTCGAAAACATGTTCCTGGAATTCTTTGCTCATACCGATTCCGGTATCCTTTACCTGGAATTCATAGGAGGCCCACCCATCCGGCGCATTTCCCTTCTGCAGAATACGAACGCTCACGATGCCTCCGGGCTTGGTAAACTTCATCGCATTGCTCAGAAGATTCAGCAGAAGCTGATTCAGCCTGAGCTTGTCGCAAAGTACATTTTCGTTTACCACATCCGCCGTATCAATATAAAACTCCAACTGCTTTGCGGTGATATCCGCCTGCACGATCGTCTTTAAATCGTGCATAATCTCCAGAAGGGAAGTCTCTTTTTCCTCGATCTTTACCTTTCCGCTTTCGATACGGCTCATGTCCAGAACATCGTTGATCAGGCTGAGCAGGTGATTGCTGGATGTCGTGATCTTGGCCAGATAATCCTGCACCTGTTCCTTATTATCAATGTGCGTTGCCGCAAGCGACGTAAATCCGATAATCGCATTCATCGGTGTCCTGATATCATGGGACATATTGTTCAGGAAGGTAGTCTTTGCCCGATTTGCATGCTGAGCCGCCGCAAGTGCATCCTCCAGATCAATCTTCTGCTTTTCCAGCCTTTCCTCCATTTTTTTCTCATCGTCTATATCAACGAAAAGGCCGACGAAGGTAACCGGAGATCCGTCTTCCCTTCTTGAAAGTCTTCCGGCCGCATGGAACCATCGGCATCCGGCATTCTTTGTATACAGCCGGTATTCCACATTATAGTTCTTTTCTCCGGTATAATCCTTTACCGTATCCCAGAATTCTTTCAGCGCCCATTCCTTATCCTGTTCATAAAGCAGATCCGACCAGGACTCCAATCGATTCGGGAACTCTTCTTCCTTCTCATATCCCACCATTTCACGGAAAACATCCGACCAGGTACAGGATATGATTTCCGCTTTCTCATTAAATTCCATACTCCAGAGGCCGGAACCCATTGCCGTGTGAATATTATCCATCGCCTCCTGTTCCTTTTCGATCTGGGCATAAGCGGCTCTGATCCTGGCGCCGTCAGCCTTCTCCTGTTCCAGCTGAAATCTGGCATTCCTTCTGGACTGAAGAATCAGAAGCAGAAACACGACGAACATAGCCACTACCGTAATAACGATCTGAACGGCTCCACGCAGCATCATACCGGAACTGATAGAGCTGATCTGCTCGCTGATGACATTGTCCCGTATCAGAATCGTCATCATCCAGTCCGTTCCCTCTACCGGAAGATACGAAAGCGTCTCTCGCAGCCCCCGGTAAACAAACGTAACCTCCCCGGCTATTCCGTTCGTAAAATCGCTTTTCATTTCTTCATAGCTGAATCCACTGTCAAAGTCCGCATCCAGAAGCGCAGAAAGAAGATTGGTTCCTGTCTGGAGATTTCCAAAATCGTTTACCGTCAGATCCTCACCGTTGCGATGGTACAAACTGCAGTAAGTCTCATTATTGCTTGTCTGCAAAGTCAGAGAGCTCAGCATTTCGTCAATGTTAATCTGAGTAAAGCATATCTTTATCTGTGAACCCTGAAAAACAATATCCTCCACGGGTACCGCAAGCACTACCTGTTTTCTCGCTCCATATAGATTCGTTGTGCTGATAACAGGTTTCTCCAGTTCTCCGGCGAGAAAACCGTATCTGCTGAGCCCCGATGTTGTACTGTGCTCCGTATAAACAATCCCGTTTTCATCTACCAGCGCGAACTTATCCACACCATAGAGCCGTTTGATCTTTCCCAGAAAAGCCCGCAGTGTCTCCTGTGATTCCAGATCGGATTCCTCCAGAATCGTAAGCGCATTTTCCATGTAGGAAAAATGGTTCTTCAGCTCCTCGGAAACAACCTGTGCCCTTCGTCCTGCCAGCTCCTCCAGGTAAAATTCGCTGACTCTGTTCACCGCCATATTCGTGCTGATTCTTGCACGATTGGATACCCATCCCATCGTAATGAGAAGAATCGCCGCAATGATAATACCTCCCACCACCGCATAGGTAACAGTCTGCTTCCTTTGTTTTACAGAGATTCCGCTATCCTGTTCATACTCATGATTATGTAACTCAAACTTCCCACACCTAAAGCGGGACTCTCACTTTGAAAAATCAATACTT
>CALDLG010000129.1 GCA_937910785.1 uncultured Lachnospiraceae bacterium
TACCTGAACATGATACGTGGAAATGTCATATTGCTCAGAACGACGAGCGTATCGGAAACCTTTGAGCAGATGATCCGGATAGACGAAAAGGATGCGATGATCGGTATCAGCTTTCCGAGATATTCCATGCGCACTTTAAAGGCGATGGAGTTTGCCAATGACAGAAATGCCAAGGTGATTGCGATCACCGATACGGTGCATTCTCCAATGAACCTGTATTCTTCCTGCAATCTTCTGGCAAGAAGTGATATGGTTTCCATTGTGGATTCTCTGGTTGCGCCATTGAGTCTGATCAATGCGCTTGTAGTCGCGATGTGCTTAAAGCGTCCGGGAGAGGTCACGAAGAACCTTAAAGAGCTGGAGAACGCATGGAACAATTATCAGGTATATCTCAATGACGAAATAAATTTCATCGATGAAGAATCGATGCTGCACTATCCTTTGCGGAAAGAAGAAGCATGAGCAGAGTTATTATAGCAGGCGGCGGGGCCGCCGGAATGATGGCTGCCATTAGCGCAGCCAGGCAGGGGCACAGGGTGCTTTTGCTGGAACAGAATGAAAAGCCGGGCAGGAAACTTTTTATAACGGGCAAAGGGCGGTGCAATGTAACGAATGCCTGCGAGACGGAAAAACTGTTTGAAAATGTTATCTCCAACCCGAAGTTCTTATACAGCGCTTTTTACGGCTTTGATAACAGACAGGTTATGACATTGCTTGAAGAAGCCGGCTGTCCGCTGAAAACGGAGAGAGGAGAGAGAGTTTTTCCAGTTTCCGACCATTCCTCCGATGTCATTGCGGCACTGCAGCGCATTTTAAAGCAGAGTGGAGTAGAAATCAGACTGCATGCGAAGGTACAAAGACTTTTAACAAAGCCGCCTTTGACAATGACTTTTCCGGCGGATGGGGGAGATGACGGGGCGGTTGGAAAAAAGGCATCGGAGAAAACGGCTGCAGCTGTCTGCGGCGTAGTTCTGGCGGACGGAAGCAGGGAGGATGGGGATGCGGTTGTGCTTGCGACGGGGGGCCTTTCCTACCCGTCTACAGGTTCCACCGGAGACGGCCTGCGTATGGCAGAAGAGGTCGGGCACACGATTCAACCCTGTGTTCCTTCATTGGTTCCGTTTGTCGTTGCGGAAGACTGGTGCCGCAGGCTTCAGGGACTGTCCCTGAAAAATGTGAATCTGACGATGTTCGACGAGAAGAAAAAGATATATGAAGGTTTTGGAGAGATGCTTTTTACCCATTACGGCGTAAGCGGTCCCCTTGTGTTGAGCGCCAGCAGCTTTTACAAAAGATGCAGGAAGAAAGATGCGGTTTTGCTGGAACTGGATTTAAAACCGGCGCTGACGGAAGAACAGTTGGATAAAAGGATATTGCGCGATTTTGCGGATAATCAGAAAAAACAGTTCCGGAATTCTTTAAATGGGCTGTTTCCGTCCAAGCTTGTTCCGGTTATGGTTGATTTGTCCGATATTGCGCCTGAGAAAAAGGTACACGAAATTACAAAAGAAGAAAGAAAGAGACTGGTAGAATTGATAAAGCGTCTGCGGCTTTCCGTTACGGGAACGAGAGACTGGGCGGAAGCGGTAATCACGCAGGGAGGAATCTCTGTCAGGGAGGTGAATCCTTCCACGATGGAGTCCAGACTGGTGAGCGGGCTTTATTTTGCCGGAGAAATACTGGATGTGGATGCGCTGACAGGCGGGTTTAATCTGCAGATCGCCTGGTCTACGGGATATCTTGCGGGAAACAGCATTCCGTAATCGCAGTCCGATATATTACCGCAGGGCAGAAGAAAGGGATGGATAATAACATGGGTTATAATATAGCAATCGATGGACCGGCAGGAGCGGGAAAAAGTACCATTGCCAGAAAAACCGCGAAACAGCTTGGCTTCATCTATGTGGATACCGGTGCGATGTATCGTGCGATGGGAGTATTTCTGATGCGCGAAGGCATTGATCCGGCGGATGCGGATGCGGTCAGTGCGAAATGTACCGAGGCAGACATTACCATCCGCTATGAGAATGGCGAGCAGGTTGTTTATTTGAATGGAGAGAACGTAAACAGTGTGATCAGGACCGAACAGGCGGGTACAATGGCGTCTCTGACGAGTCAGAATCCTGATGTCAGAAAGAAGCTTGTGGAACTGCAGCAGAGGCTGGCGGCGGATGCGGATGTGGTTATGGACGGCAGGGATATCGGGACCTGTGTTCTGCCGGACGCCCAGGTGAAGGTTTATCTGACGGCAGGCAGCCGGGTGCGCGCGAAACGGCGGTATGATGAGCTTGCGGCTAAGGGTGAGAGCTGCGATATCGAAAAGATCGAAGCGGATATTATCGAGCGGGACAGACAGGATATGACGAGGGAGATTTCTCCGCTCCGGCAGGCGGAAGATGCTGTTCTGGTAGATTCCTCCGATATGACGATCGAAGAAGTGGCGGCGCGGATCATGGAACTTGTTTCTGATACCGTGGACTGAGTAAGACGGGAGATACGGGATATGGAAGTTATTCTGGCCCGGAAAGCGGGTTTCTGTTTCGGTGTAAAGCGTGCGGTGGATACCGTTTATGAACAGGTGGAAACAGGCGGAAAGATTTATACATACGGACCGATTATCCATAATGAGGCCGTAGTCGGGGATCTGGAGCGGAAGGGCGTGCATGTGATTGCGTCTGAGGAGGAGCTGGACCGGATTACGGAGGGAACGGTAGTGATCCGGTCTCATGGCGTATCGGAACGGATCTGCAGGAAAATAGAAGAGCAGGGCCTCAAATGCGTGGATGCCACCTGTCCCTTTGTCAAGAAGATTCATGACACCGTGGCAAAGGAGAGCGCGGCAGGCAGGCAGATTGTCGTCGTCGGAAATGCGGGACACCCGGAAGTAGAAGGAATTCTGGGCTGGTGCCTTACGCCGGCGATCGTGATAGAATCGCTGGAAGAGGCGCGGAATTTCCGGTATGAAGGAGAAAAAAAACTGTGCATTGTGTCACAGACGACATATAACTACAATAAATTTCAAGATATAGTTGAAATTTTTGAGCAAAAAGGTTACAATGGTATTGTTGTGAATACTATATGTAATGCAACGGAAGTAAGACAGACCGAAGCAAAGAAGATAGCATCTCAGGTTGATGTGATGATAGTAATAGGTGGTAATCACAGTTCCAATACGCAGAAATTATATGAAATATGTAGGCAGGAGTGTGAGAACACATATTTTATACAGACATTGGATGACTTACAGTTAGATTTACCTGAATCTGTCCGGCTGGTAGGTATTACAGCAGGGGCCTCTACCCCGAACAATATTATTGAGGAGGTTCAAAATTATGTCAGAATTAACTTTTGAACAAATGTTAGATGAGTCATTAAAGACAATACACACAGGGGAGGTTGTTGAAGGTACAGTCATCGATGTAAAGCCTGAAGAGATTGTTCTCAATATCGGATATAAATCAGATGGTATCCTGACCAGAAACGAATATACAAATGAACCCAATGTAGATTTGACCACTGTGGTAAAACTTGGCGACACAATGGAAGTGAAAGTATTAAAGGTAAACGACGGCGAAGGACAGGTTCTTCTTACCTACAAACGTCTTGCGGCAGACAGAGGTAATAAGAGGATCGAGGAGGCATACAATAATAAAGAGGTGCTGACAGCCAAAGTCGTTCAGGTACTGGAAGGCGGCCTGAGTGTTGTGGTTGAGGAAGTCAGAATCTTTATTCCGGCAAGCCTTGTTTCAGACAGCTATGAGAAAGATCTTACCAAATATGCGGGACAGGAGATTCAGTTCGTGATCAGCGAATACAATCCGAAGAGGAGACGTTATATCGGTGACCGCAAGCAGCTGCTTCTGGCCGAGAAGGCGGAATTACAGAAGAAACTGTTTGAAACGATCAGAGAAGGCGATACGATTGAAGGCGTTGTAAAGAATGTCACGGATTTCGGTGCGTTTATTGACCTGGGCGGAGCGGATGGTCTGCTTCATATTTCGGAGATGTCCTGGGGCAGAGTGGAGAATCCGAAAAAGGTATTTAAGGTAGGTGACAAGCTGAGAGTTCTGATTAAGGAAATTTCAGGAACAAAGGTTGCTCTCAGTCTGAAATTTGAAGATGAAAATCCCTGGAGAGACGCTGCTGAGAAATATGCGGTAGGAAATGTCGTAACGGGCAGAGTCGCAAGAATGACCGATTTCGGAGCATTTATCGAGCTGGAGTCAGGGATTGATGCGCTGCTTCATGTATCCCAGATTTCAAAGGAGCATATCGATAAGCCGTCGGATGTATTGAAGACAGGTGAAGAAGTGACTGCGAAAGTCGTTGATTTCAACGAAGCGGATAAGAAAATCAGCCTGAGCATCAAGGCTATGCTCGCACCTGAATCGAAGGAAGCGGAGGATGATGACGCGGATGTTGTATCTGTGGATATCGATTCCGTGATTGCAAGCGAGAGCGGAGATAACGAATAAAGCGTTTTCATAAAAATAGAAGAGAGTGAGAATTGCATATGGCATATGATTATGAGTATTTTAAGAAAGCAGTTTTGGATCTGACCAAAATTGATCTCGACGCTTACAAAGAAAAACAGATGAAGCGCCGAATTGATACTTTGATTGCCAAAAACAAGATTACCGGGTACGAAAATTATGTTGCTGCGCTCAAAAAGGACAATCGGATGTTCGAGGAGTTTGTCAATTATCTGACGATCAATGTTTCGGAGTTTTACCGTAATCCGGAGCAGTGGCAGATTATGGACAGGGAAATTTTTCCGGAGCTGATTCAGAAATTCGGTAAGAACCTGAAGATCTGGAGTGCGGCCTGCTCCACCGGCGATGAACCTTATTCTCTTGTTATGGCTTTATCAAGGCATCTGCCTCTGAACCAGATTAAGATCTATGCGACAGATCTGGACAAGCAGGTTATTGCGAAGGCTAAAACAGGTTTATATGTTGAAAAGAGTATTGCGAGTGTGCCTGAGGATTTGAAGTCGGTCCTTCTTATCAGATTTCGAATGAGATTAAGGCGAGGGTGGAGTTCAAGGAGCATAACCTGTTAAAGGATACTTATCCTACGGACTATCATTTGATTGTTTGCCGTAACGTTCTGATCTACTTTACGGAAGAGGCAAAGGATGAGGTATTCCGTAAGTTCCAGAGAAGTTTAAGATCGGGCGGGTTCCTGTTTATCGGAAGTACGGAGCAGATTATCAACCATAAGGAAATAGGCTTTGACCGCAAAAATTCATTCTTCTATGTGAAACCGTAAGAAACCGCAGCGTTAAGCGGAACAGTTCATATGAAAAATAAAAGCGCAGAATCTGTAATTGGTGTCTGCGCTTTTTCTTTTGTCTGGTTTTTATTCTGTTATTTTATGCATCATAAATCATAAAGAAGAGAGACGTACCTGATTTTACAGGCCGGCCATTTTATGCAGAATATATTCCGCATATTCGGAGAACAGTTCCCGGTCCTGTTTTCTTTCTTCCGTCAGTTCGAAGAACAGTTCCGGACTTTTATAGTCCCGCTTAAAGAAGGGCGTTATCTGTACATCCCACTGGGGAAGATAGGAAGAATATTTTCTTGTATAGCAGGTCGCGGCGCTTGCCTGAACGCGGTAAGATCTGTCCACAAAAGAGGATACCGATTTATGGATAGCGGTATCTTCCGCAGGAAGATAGTAATAGTCCCTGTAATTGGAATAGAAATATTTCAGTTCCTCCTCATAGATCGGTACTTTCAAAGTTCCTTCCTGGCCTTCGCCGCTGAAACAGCAGCCGTTTGAGAGCGCAAAGACCGGACGTGGAAGCGTGCAGGGAAAAAGCAGCTTCATGAGAAGCATATTGCGCGTTCTGCCGTCTCCGTCCTGATAGGAGGCCGCCTGTACTTTTTTCGCCCTGATTTTTCCATTGAACAGATCGTAATATGCCAGAAGCGGAATGAGCTGAAGCATTCCCTTCATATCGTCGCTGTTATGCAGAATCAACAGACGATATTGAAACTCCGTAGAATTTCGGACGTAAGCATGATAAATATTGATCAGCTGGCCGCCATGATATTTATCCTGTCTTGTGATGCCCAGAAAAGCCTCCAGTGTTTTCTGTTTACAATTTGGCGTATTCAGAAAAAACTTATAGGGAGAAATTCTCCTGTACAGGTCGATTCCCTGAAAACGTTCAAAATCATAAGGCAGTTCATACTGCTCAAACTTCTGCATCAGGTAAGGCAGGTCGAAATTGTTGCCGTTAAAATGAATCAAATGAGTATAAGAAGCGGCAAAAGCAAAGAATGCCTCCAGAACATCTCTTTCCTCATCATAGCGGTCAGCGAACCATTGCCGGATATACCAGCTTTCCTCTTTGTAATAAGCAGCTCCGATCAGATACAGGCTGGAGTTTTTGGCGGTAAAACCCGTTGTTTCGATATCAAGAAAGAGAATTTCCTCAAGCGGAGCGATCTTCTCCAGAGGATATTCGATGATAAAATTTTCCAGTTTTTTCTTTTCAATTCGCATCTGCATCAACATCCGTTCATAAGAAATCTGTATTTCTAATATCATAACACATTTTTGTGCCGTCTGCATAAATAATATCATATTTTTTGAATTAACAGTAGTATTTTCCGTCGAAAAATAGTATATTTACTATGTAGGTTTTGCAAATGAGAATCGGGTCGTGTTCGCATTTGAGTTTAGAAAGAAAGAGGGGCAGCGAATGGCAAAATTAACATTTTCGGGGGGAATCCATCCGTATGACGGGAAAGATCTTTCCAAGGATAAGCCTATGAAAGCAGTCTTGCCGAAGGGGGATCTTGTTTATCCCTTATCCCAGCATATCGGGGCGCCGGCAAAAGCGATTGTGGCAAAGGGCGATCATGTGCTGACAGGTCAGAAAATTGCGGAGGCGGGCGGCTTTGTATCGGCGCCGATTTATGCGACCGTATCGGGAACGGTTAAAGCAGTCGAGCCGCGCCGTGTGGTGACCGGCGATAACGTGATGAGCATTGTGATCGAAAACGACGGGCTGTATGAAGAAGTGGAGTATCCGCCGGTTAAACCGCTCGAAGAGATGAGCAGGGAAGAAATTATTGAACGGGTAAAAGAAGCAGGTATCGTAGGAATGGGAGGTGCAGGCTTTCCGACATTCATCAAGCTTTCTCCCAAAGAACCGGAGAAAATTGATTATGTGATTGCGAACTGTGCCGAATGTGAGCCATATCTGACTTCTGACTATAGAAGGATGATTGAGGAACCGGAGAAACTGGTAGAGGGGCTGAAGATCTCTCTGCGTCTGTTTGACAATGCGAGAGGAATTCTCGCGGTGGAAGACAATAAGCCGGATTGTATCGAGCTGTTGAAGAAGCTTACGAAGGATGAACCGAAGATCAGTGTGAAGGCATTAAAGACGAAGTACCCGCAGGGGGCGGAAAGGCAGCTTATTTATGCGGCAACGGGAAGAAAGATTAATTCTTCCATGCTGCCGGCAGATGCGGGCTGCATCGTCGATAATGTGGATACAGTTGTTGCGATTTATCACGCCGTAGTCGAAGGAAAACCTTTGATGAACCGTATTGTAACGGTGACGGGGGATGCTATTGCCGATCCGAGGAACTTTATCGTGAGAATCGGAACGAACTATCATGAATTGATTGAAGAAGCAGGCGGTTTTAAGAAGGAACCCGCCAAGATCGTGTCCGGAGGTCCGATGATGGGCTTTGCTATTTTCAATCTGGATGTACCGACGACAAAGACCGCCTCAGCGCTGCTGTGCATGACGGAGGATGCCGTATCGGAAACGGAACCGAGCGCCTGTATTCACTGCGGAAGATGTGTGGAGGCCTGTCCGAGCCGGATTGTGCCGAGCATGCTTGCGGATTATGCCGAGCATTATAACGAAGAGGCATTCCTTTCCCATAACGGCATGGAATGCTGTGAATGCGGCTGCTGCAGTTTCGTATGTCCGGCCAAACGGCAGCTGACGCAGGCGATCAAGTCCATGCGGAAGATGCAGCTTGCGAAAAAAAATGCAAAGAAAAGTGCAAAATAAATTTCCGGGCGGGCAAAGGATGCCGGCGGGGATATTTCATGCTTTGTGCGGAAGGACTGCCAGGGGGCGGTTCTTCCGGATATAAAAAAAGAAAGGAAAAGAAAAAAATGAGCGATTTGATGAAGGTGTCATCCAATCCCCATATCAGATCGAAATCTGCCACCGGCAGTATCATGCTGGCAGTGGTGACTGCGCTGCTTCCGGCGGCGGGATTCGGAATCTATAATTTCGGAACGGATGCACTGATTTTGATTCTGGTGACAGTTCTATCTACTGTTCTGACAGAATATATTTTTGAGAAAATTCTTGGCAAAAAGGTTACGATCGGAGATTATTCGGCGGTCGTTACGGGACTTCTTCTTGCCCTGAATCTGCCGGCCTCCGCGCCCTGGTGGATCGGGATGGTAGGAGGTATTTTTGCGATTCTTGTCGTGAAGATGCTGTTTGGGGGCCTTGGGCAGAATTTCATGAACCCGGCGCTTGGAGCGAGGTGCTTTCTGCTTATATCCTTTACTTCCATTATGACGAATTTTGACTGTGACGCCTATACGGGGGCGACGCCGTTAGCGGCTCTAAAGAGCGGGGAAGCGGTGAATATATTCGACATGGTGGTCGGTAAAACGGCGGGAACCATCGGGGAAACTTCCATGGTGGCGATTGTGATTGGAGCTTGTTTCCTGATTCTTACGGGCGTTATTGACCTCAGGATACCCGGAAGCTACATAGTCAGCTTTGTGATATTTCTTACGTTATTTGGCGGGCGTGGATTTGATTATGCCTATATTTCGGCGCATCTTGCCGGCGGCGGTCTGATGCTTGGCGCTTTCTTTATGGCGACCGATTACGTGACCAGACCGATAACCGTAAAGGGACAGTATGTGTTTGGCATTCTGCTGGGTATTCTGACTGGTATTTTCCGGATTTTCGGTCCTTCGGCGGAGGGCGTTTCCTATGCAATTATAATCGGTAACCTTCTCGTGCCGCTGATTGAAAAGGCAACTCTTCCGACGGCATTTGGGAAAGGAGGAGCGAGAGCATGAGCGAAGTAACGAACCAGGAAGTAAAAGAAGTGAAAAAGGCTCCGGATATTGGCGGATTATTCAAAGATACGGGAATTCTGCTTGTGATCACGCTGATCGCAGGTCTGCTTCTCGGTCTGGTTTATCAGATCACCAAGGAACCGATTGCCGAGCAGAAAGAAAAAGCGAAGCAGGAGGCATGTAAGCAGGTTTTTGCGGATGCGGCATCCTTTGCGGAGCTTGAGGTCCTTGCGCCCGACCAGCAGGAATGGGCACAGGCCGGATTTGCGGAAGAGACGATTGATGAAGTCATGGAGGCGCAGGATGCTTCCGGCGCTGTGTTGGGTTATGTGATTACCGTGACAACGAAGGAAGGATATGGCGGAGATATCCGCTTTACCGTCGGGATTACGAAGGACGGGACCGTAAACGGCATTGCCATTCTGGAGATCGCGGAAACGGCCGGGCTCGGTATGCGCGCGGAAGAGGTTCTGGCGCCGCAGTTTGCGGAAAAAAATGTGGAAAAATTCGAATATTCAAAATCCGGGGCAGCGTCCGATTATCAGATCGATGCCATTTCCGGAGCGACGATAACGACCAACGCAGTGACCAATGGAGTCAATGCAGGGTTATACTATTTTCAGACGAAGCTGCAGGGAGCGTGAGCCGCGGCTTTGCAGGCTGAGAAAGGAGAATGGATGGTAATATGAATGATATAAAAGAACGTCTTGTCAACGGACTGATTAAGGAAAATCCTACTTTTGTCCTGATGCTTGGCATGTGTCCGACACTGGCTGTTACGACTTCGGCCATGAACGGTCTGGGCATGGGGCTCACGACGATGGTTGTGCTTGCACTGAGCAATGCCTTTATTTCGCTGCTTCGGAACATTATTCCGGGTAAGGTGAGAATACCGGCATTTATCGTGATTATTGCTTCGTTTGTAACGATTGTGGAGCTGCTGCTGGAGGGCTTTATTCCGACTTTATACAGCGCGCTGGGAATTTATATTCCGTTGATTGTTGTAAACTGTATTATTTTGGGGCGTGCGGAAAGCTATGCGTCCAAAAATCCGGTCATTGCGTCTTTATTTGACGGAATCGGCATGGGACTCGGTTTTTCCTTCGCACTGACCTGCATTGGCGCAGTCAGGGAGCTGATCGGAGCGGGAACGCTGTTTGGCATGCATATCATGCCGGAAAGCTATATCCCCTGCAGTATTTTCATTATGGCGCCGGGCGCTTTCTTCGTTCTGGCCGCGCTTACGGCAATCCAGAATAAGGTGAAGCTGATCGGTGAGAGGAAAGGAAAGGATATGTCGAAAATTCAGTCGGGCTGCGGCAGCGATTGTCTGAACTGTTCCGATGCCGGCTGTACCAGACGGCTTTATGATGAAAAGGCACAGGATAAGAAGACACGTCTGATAAAGGGAGAGGGGGAGAAGGATCATGCTTAAAGATCTGCTTATTATTTTAATCAGCTCTTCTCTTGTAAGCAATGTCGTACTGAGTCAGTTTCTGGGTTTATGTCCGTTTCTGGGTGTTTCCAGAAAGACCAATACGGCGGGCGGCATGGGAGCGGCCGTAATCTTTGTTATTACGCTGGCATCCGCAGTAGCGGGCGCAATTTACAAATATGTGCTGGTACCGCTTGATATTACTTATTTGCAGACGATCGTTTTCATTCTGGTAATTGCGGCGCTCGTGCAGTTTGTGGAAATGTTCTTAAAGAAATTTATGCCGGCGCTGTATGAGTCTCTCGGCGTGTATCTTCCGCTGATTACGACCAACTGTGCCGTCCTCGGTGTTGCGCTTACGAATGTGCAGAAAAACTATGGAATTCTGACCGGCGTGGTCAATGGATTCGCGACGGCTGTCGGATTTACAATTTCGATCATTATTCTGGCGGGGATCAGAGAAAAGATGGAATATAATGATATACCGGAATCCTTTAAGGGAATGCCGATCGTACTGATTACGGCGGGGCTGATGGCGATTGCGTTCTGTGGTTTCTCCGGTTTGTTATAGAAAGGAGCGGTATCAATTATGGAAATAACCGGAATCCTGGTTGCAACGATGATCGTCGGAGGCGTCGGCCTGTTTGTCGGCCTGTTTCTCGGTGCGGCGGCGATCAAATTTAAAGTGGATGTGGACGAAAAAGAAGAAGCGGTGCTGAATGTACTGCCGGGAAATAACTGTGGCGGCTGCGGCTATGCCGGATGCTCCAATCTGGCGGCGGCGATTGCCAGAGGTGAAGCTCCTGTCAATGCCTGTCCTGTGGGCGGCGAAAAGGTCGGTAAGCTGATTGCGGATATCATGGGTGTGGAAGCCGGAGACAGTGTCAGACAGGTGGCTTTCGTACAATGTCAGGGTGATTGTGACAGGACGAAAAAGGATTACGAATATTATGGAATCGAAGACTGTAAAATGCTTTCCTATGTGCCGGGCGGCGGGGCAAAATCATGTGATTATGGCTGTCTTGGTTTCGGAAGCTGTGTGAAGGCCTGCCCTTTTGATGCGATACATATCGTGAACGGTGTGGCGGTAGTGGATAAGGAGCAGTGTAAGGCCTGCGGTAAATGTATTGCGGCCTGTCCGAAGAATCTGATCACGTTCATTCCGTATGATGCGAAGCATGCGGTGGCCTGCAGTAATCATGATAAAGGGCCGGTAACAATGAAAGCCTGTGAAGTCGGTTGTATCGGCTGCCAGTTATGCAAGAAGAACTGTCCGGCGGACGCGGTTGTGATCGATAATTTCAATGCGACGATCGATCAGGAGAAGTGTACCGGCTGCGGTACCTGTAAGGAGAAATGCCCGAAGAAGGCGATTGTTTCCCTGTAAAAGACAGGAAACGGCCGGAGAATGGCAAAAGAAAGGAGCGGGAATTACCATGGAAACGGTCAGACTTGGAAAAACAGAGATCGTAACGAATAAGAACGGCTTCGGTGCACTGCCGATTCAGCGAATTTCGGATGAAGATGCCGTTTATCTGTTAAAAAAAGCTTTTGATAACGGAATTACCTATTTTGATACGGCAAGGTGGTATACGGACAGCGAACATAAGCTGGGGCTTGCCTTTGAAGGTATGCGGGATAAACTGTGGATCGCGACCAAAACAGGCGCGAACAATGCGGAGGAGTTTTGGAAGGATCTGGAAACAAGCCTCGAAAACCTGAAAACGGATTATATCGATGTATACCAGTTCCATAATCCGGCCTTCTGCCCGAAGCCGGGAGATGAAAGTGGGTTATATGATGCGGCATTGAAGGCGAAGGAGCAGGGAAAGATCAGGCATATTGGAATTACCAATCACAGACTGGCTGTTGCGAACGAGGCGGTTGACAGCGGATTGTATGAAACCCTGCAGTTCCCGTTCTGCTATCTGGCAACGGAAAAGGATATCGAGCTGGTAAAAAAATGCAGGGAAAAGGATATGGGATTCGTGGCGATGAAGGCATTATCCGGCGGACTGATCACGAATTCCGCCGCGGCATACGCTTATCTTGCGCAGTATGATAATGTGCTTCCAATCTGGGGAGTACAGCGGGAAAGCGAACTGGATGAGTTCCTTTCCTATATTGAGACACCTCCGGCAATGACAGAAGAGATCAGGGCTCTGATCGAACATGACAGGGAGGAACTGCTTGGAGAATTCTGCAGAGGGTGTGGCTACTGCATGCCATGTCCGATGGGAATCGAAATCAATAACTGTGCGAGAATGTCGCTTCTGCTTCGCCGTTCTCCGTCCGCGGGCCATCTGAGCAGGGAAGGGCAGGAAAAGATGATGAAGATCGAAAATTGTATTCATTGTAATCAGTGTAAGAGTAAGTGTCCTTACGGGCTGGATACGCCGGCGCTGCTGCAGAAAAATCTGGAGGACTATAAAAATGTGCTCGCGGGGAAGGTGTCCGTGTGACAAAGGACATGACGAAAGGAGCATTGTTTCCCATTCTCATCCGGTTTACCGTTCCGCTGATTCTGGGAAACCTGCTCCAGCTTACTTATAATGCGGTTGACGGTATCATCGTCGGGCAGTATGTAGGAAAAGAAGCGCTGGCGGCGGTGGGAACGGGAAATCCGCTCGTAACGCTGATGATTCTTTTCTTACAGGGAATCTGCCTTGGCGCGGGGATTCTGATCGGGACGCTGTACGGCGCGAAGGATTATGAGACGCTGAAACGACAGGTCAGTACGGCGATGAGCGCGGGAATCATTTTTTCGCTGACGCTCACCGCCATTATTTTTGCGGCGGCGCCGGCGCTTTTAACAATCTTACAGGTGGATGCCGCAATTCGTGTGGAGGCGGTATTGTATTTAAGAATCATTACATGCGGCCTGATGTTCAATTTTATCTATAATTTTTTTGCAGGCACGCTGCGGGCGATGGGCGACAGCCGGTCGCCGCTTTTTTTTCTGGGAATCAGCGCGGCAGTGAATGTAATCGGCGATCTGTTGTTTGTGATAGCTTTTTCGATGGGAACGACGGGATGCGCGGTCAGCACGGTATTGAGCGAGGCGTTAAGCTGTCTGCTGTGCTGGATTTATATCCGGAAAAGGATTCCGATTCTGAATCTGGGAAAGCAGTGGTTTTGCTTTGACAGGGATCTGTTAATACAGACCGTCCGGTATGGGCTTGTCAGCGCCTTACAGCAGTCTGCGGTCCAGCTTGGGAAGCTTGGCATACAGGGAACCGTGAATACGATGGGGGTAACGGCGACGGCGGCTTTTGCCGCAATTAACCGGATCGACGATTATGCCTATATTCCGGAGCAGAATATCGGGCATGCGATGACAAGCGTTATGGCGCAGAACCGGGGGGCCGGAGAAATCAGACGTGTCAAAGAAGCCTTTCGGGTGGGAATGTATGTGGAACTGGCATATGGAGGC
>CALDLG010000130.1 GCA_937910785.1 uncultured Lachnospiraceae bacterium
TTTTCTGAAATTCTCTTGAATTTTCAGGGTTGCATTACTGTTTATTTGTCAAGGTACTGTTTTGTCTGAGCTTTGTTTGCCTCAGCAACGAATTAGAGTATATCACCATTAAAATGGGTTGTCAACAGAATTTTTGATATTTTTTTCAAATTTTGCATTTTTTTCAAAAAAGCCCCATTTTACTGCAAATTAAGGGTCGCACTGCCACTGTCATTTCTTAATGTAAGAGAAAGATTGTTCACAGAAGTTCCCGACGGTACTTCTATAATCGCCGCAAGGGATTCTCCTTCTCCCGCCCCGATTGTTCCACGAAAGGTCTGTATATCATTTAACAGCATGGTGGACAGGACGTTTTGTGAAGCCTCTCCATTCACTGACACTCGCATTTTACCATTATAATTCATCATATCCAGTTCCGTATTCGCACCATTTTGGCTGACTGCCTGAAATTTCAGAACAAGCAGCTGCATGCCGTCACTCGCATCCATTACAAACGCCAGTTCTGTGCTGTCTTCCGATAGTGTCGGGTACTCATCACACAATTCATATCCATCATACCGGAATGTAACGCCCTCTATGCCATAAAACTCCTCAATAGAAGAAATCGCCGGCTCTTCCGTCGCATCCACAACAGGCGTCTCTACGATCTCAGGCTCTTCCACAGTCTCCATATCCGGCGTTTCTTCTTCGGCCACCTGCTCCTCCTCCGGAGCAGGATCGAGTGTTTCAGCCTCTTCCTCCGCAAGCTCCACAAGATGATTATTATAATATTTATCATATTTTAACAGCAGATTCACCGCATACTCAGTTATAATTGCATTTTCCTCCGCTGTCAGTTCTACTGTTCTGCCGCATCCTGACAAAACACAGGCAATTCCCAGACCGCATAATAAAATTCTTATCTTTTTCACCGGAACTCATTCTCCTAAATTCATATTTTCCAGTACATTATACTCCATAATCTGTCTGATGACAAATTATTTATTTCATATTTTCTCCAAACCCCTTATCCCGCAACATGGTTCAGGCATTCATGAGGCGGGAAGGCTCTTTTTCCAGCGGGGCCGCCAGCTCAAGCTCATACCAGAATTCCACTCCGTTATCATAATTTACGACACCATAACCCTGATTCATGGATTCCATAATCGCCTTAACAATAGAAAGCCCTATGCCGCTGCCTCCATATTCTCTCGTTCTGGCCTTATCAACCTTATAAAATTTCTCCCAGATATGATCAAGGCTTTCTTCCGGAATTGGATTTCCCGTATTAAAGACTGATATTCTGACCGTATTTTTTTGCATTCGCAGTCTT
This sequence comes from uncultured Lachnospiraceae bacterium, assembly GCA_937910785.1. Classification (GTDB taxonomy): domain Bacteria; phylum Bacillota; class Clostridia; order Lachnospirales; family Lachnospiraceae; genus UBA3282. The sequence continues at coordinate 1,313 of CALDLG010000130.1, forward strand.
ACATCAATCACTTTTTCCCGCAGAGCATAATGAATCGCGTTGGAAAAGTAATTCATGAACACTTCTTCGGTCTTAAATTCATCCGCCCATACATAAATAGAAGGATAGTCTTCCATACGGACGGATATTTCCTTCTGTCTGGTCAGAATTTCCGACGACTGAATATAATTCCGAATCAGTGCAACAATATCAAACCGCTCCATCATAATTGTTTCTTTTCCAAACTCGATCTGATTCAGGGTCAGCAGCTTTTTCACCATCGTATTCATCTTGGCCGCTTCATCCATGATCACATCGCAGTAAAATTCTCTGCTCTCAACATCATCACTGATGCCTTCTTTTAAACCTTCCGCATATCCCTGAATGAGCGCGATCGGCGTCTTCAGTTCATGTGATACATTGGACAGAAATTCCTTCCGCATCTCGTCGATCTCATTCTTTTTCTCAATGTCTCTTTGTAGCTCATTGTTGGCGCTTTTCAGTTCCGAGATGGTCTTTTCCAGAATCCCGGATAATTTGTTGATATTCTGTCCAAGCAGGGCAATTTCTGTCCGGCTTCTGCCGCTGTATTTTGCTTCAAAATCCAGATGAAGCATCCGCTCGGAGATCTGCGTGAGCTCCATGATCGGCCTTGCAATTTTCCCGGATACCCAGAAAGCCACCAATACACTCAGCACAGAGGCAAAAATTCCGACATACGCCAGAAAACGATTCGCAAGCTTCACGCTTTCCTTAATGCTTTCCAACGGATTTCTGAACAGAAAAAGATTTCCATTATCCAAAACGCCCCACATCTCAACGAATTCCGTCTTCGTCCAGTCATCCAGCATGATCCGGATCTCATAATTATCTCCCTTTTCCAACATCCGGATATCTGATTGCTCTTCGTTTTCAAACAGATTATTCAAAAGCTGTCTGCTCAGTATTTCGTAATCTTTGGCGGAAGCCATTAAAGTCTTTGTCTCATCATCCAACAGAATAAAGCTGATGTTATATTTCCCAATAATCTTCTGAAATTCAATATCAAAGGTTTCCGTGCTGAGCTTCCCTTCATTGGACGCCGTGTTGATATAATGATAAGCGTACATCAATACATTTTTCTTGTTATTGATATAATAGGTTTCCAAAAGCGTATTGTTCATAAACAGGCAGAGCACGATCGTTCCGATGATCAGAAGACAGATAACGCCCGCAAACTGCTTTTTAATCGAATACTTCATTGTTCGTCCTCTAAGACATCAAAGGCACAGCCATTCGCCCAGGGACTTCCGATGTCGCAGCGTCCATGATGATACTTTTTGATGACTTCTCCATCTGCAGCTTCATCGGATACATCGATTTTCATTCTGCTCTCTTCGGAAGCGGCAAATCCATCCAACATGGCAATTACACGTTCTATATCCATATTCATCCTCCTGTCTTTTCGGATTTTCAGTCTGTTCTACCCTGGCTTTCATCCGCATGATTTTCCATATCTATAACGGAAAATCATTACTGTCTGTAAAATGCAAAAGCAAAAAGAAATACCGGAATAGAAACTCCGTCTTTCGCTTCACTATTTTTTTACATTTCCAAAACATTATCTCCTGAAACCGGAAATATACTCTGTCATCATTTTGAATCTGCTCCGGTAACATTTCCGAAGGGTCATACCCGGCTTATTCACCTATAGTACAACGCAGTCTGCCGCCCTGCAGGCGCTGCAGAAAAACAGCGCGGGCAGGAATAAACTCTTTACATGTTTAAAGATTAGTTCAGGCGGAATTTGCGTACCGATTCGTTCATCAGAAGCGATTGTTTAGAAAGTTCCTGAGAGGTGGCAGCGCTCTGCACCGAGGTAGCGGAGGTACTTTCAACAACCGCGGAAATCTGTTCAATTCCCTGCGTAATCTGGGAGATTGCAGAAGTCTGGCTCTCTACAGCCAGCACCACCGCATTCATTTTGATGGTCACATTTTCGGCTATGGAACTGGTTTCGTCCAAAGACTCCGTTACTCGGTTTACCACTTTACTTCCTTCGGTAACGGCAATAATGGAGCTTTCTATCAGCTCCTTCGTAGCCTTTGCCGCTTCGTCAGATTTACTGGCCAACTCGCGCACCTCATCGGCCACCACGGCAAAGCCTTTACCGGCCGCGCCGACCCGCGCGGCTTCTACAGAAGCGTTCAATGCCAGAATATTGGTCTGGAAGGCAATATTCTCAATGGTGTCGATAATTTTGCTAATCGCCGAGGATGAGTTGGAAATCTTCTCCATCGCCGTATTCAGTTCCCTGACAATATCTACGCTGACTCCTAACTGTGCGCCGGCCTGTTCCACGAATTGCCCGGCCTCCTGTGCTGCCACTGCGGTCTGTTTCGCGTTCTCCGAAATACCGGTCACAGTGGATGAGAGCTCATGAACAGCGCCGGTCTGCTCTGCCACACCCTTGCTTAATGTCTGGGCTCCGTTAGACACCTGTACGGCGCCGGCCGCCACCGTTTCTGCAGACTGCCGAATCTGTAGAAGCGTATCTTTAAGCGAACCATGAATCGCCTTAATTGACGTCTCCATTGCTGCGAAATCTCCCCAATACGTGCGGGTGATCTCTTCATGAAAGTCTCCATGCCCCATCAGCTCCAGGTGATGGGTTACATCCTGGGCCACATCGTTTAAACGCATGACGGTTGTATCCAGAGCTTTTGCCAGCTTTGCAGTCTCATCTTTTGAACGCACAATTGGCGTAGGGCTGTGCAGATCGCCGTCAGCCAGGAGTTCCAGCCGACGGACACAGGTCCGGATAGGCCCGGAAATGGAACGGCCTACCATAACTGCCACAGGAAATGTGGAAAGCACAACACCCAGCACCACCAAAATTGTCAGAAAAATGCTCCGATCCAGTGTTGACTTGAATTCCCGCTGGCTGGTCTCAATCGCAATACTCCATTCCTGATTGCCGCCGATGGGGGCAAATCCAACAAACTTATTGTCTCCATAGAAATTATAGGCACCGAAGCCAGTCTCGCCCTGAATCATGCGCTGATTAACTGCAGCGATATCCGCCAGACCGGAATCCGATCTGGCAGCTTCAATCATGTTGGAACCTTCTTCCACTACGGAAGCTTCCCGGTGTCCGATGACATTTCCCCTTTTATCCAGCACATAGGCCACGCCATCGTTGCCCACAGCCAGATTGACTACAATCGCTGATAAAAAATCGGCGCTGATTCCTCCATATACCACACCTTCAAACTGACCATCGATCACGATGGGAACCTCCAGCAAAAAGATCATCTGTTCTCCATCGCTCATAATGTCGGAAATATAAGGTTTCATGGTTGCCTTGCACTGCTGAAAGTAATCCTCATCGGCATAGCTGTAGCCGGTAGATGAATAACCATCAACATCCATCTTTCCAATGTAAAGAAAACCGTTGCGCCCGGCGATGTCATCCCGAACGGGAATCAATTCCGGATCAGTAGGACCGGCATTTTGAAAAATCTCGGATGCAGCCGCCTCCTGAAGCGCCGTCCAGTAGCGGTCCATCCGCCACTCCACCGCATCCGCCGCCATCTGCGTGGCGGGCCCCACGGTTTTTGTCATCATATCGTCAATTCCCTGTGCGTTCAGAAAGGCAGTAATGACTCCAATCAGTATTGAACCGATCAATACTACCGCCAGCATGCTAATCTGAATTTTCGATTTGATTGATTTCATAATCATCTTTCCTCCCACCCATTTTGTTTTAAACAGAAAAACGGGTCAGATAAATGAAAATAATTTATTGTGACCCGTTTCATACTATTGTATGTTAGCACAAAGCCATAAAATGTTCAATCCTGATTTTGCCGCTTTCCGCAAGCACACGCAGATGTGGATAAACAAATATGATTTGGCGCTCTTCACACCAAATAATAAAGAAGTCCGGTTAAAACCACTCCAACCAGACTCCTTTTTGAAAATTTCTTATCATTTCAAGACTGACAGGTTCAGCCGTTTACTTCAAATTTGTACCCCATTCCCCAGATTGTCTTGATCAGATCGCCTTTTTCTCCCATCTTGCTGCGCAGTTTTTTCACATGCGTATCAATGGTCCTGGCGTCTCCGAAATAATCATAGTTCCAGACACTGTTTAGAATTTTTTCTCTGGAAAGCGCGATCCCCTGATTCTCCATAAAGTATGACAACAGCTCAAATTCCTTATAACTGAGTTCCACCTGTTTGCCATCCACTGTCACAATATGGGCCGTTTTATCCAGAACAATCCCGTCGGCCTCCAGAACTCCGTCGGAACTGAACTGACTGGTGCGCCGCAGAATCGCTTCAACCCTTGCCACCAGAATCTTCGGACTGAAGGGTTTGGAAATGTATTCGTCCACGCCCAGTTCAAAACCCTGCAGCTCGTCCCGCTCATCCGCTCTGGCCGTCAGCATGATGATCGGTACCTTCGAATACGCCCGGATTTCCTTACATACCTGCCATCCATCCATATTGGGCATCATAACGTCCAGAATAACCAATGCAATGTCATTTTGTTCATAAAAAATATCCAGCGCCCTGCTTCCGTCTTCTGCCTCCAGCACATCATAGCTGCTTTTGGTCAGAAAATCCTTTACCAGCTTCCTCATACGGCTCTCATCATCCACCACAAGAATCTTTAATCTGTCCATCCACAATCCCATCCTTTATATCTCGATGAACTCAGTATACCCTGTAAATATGTTAAAATTGTGAAAAAGCATCCTTTTTTCAAATTTTACGGGCTGCCTCCCAGTTTTCTTTCCGCTTCGCGCACTGCCTGCTCCCGCTCTGTGAGTTCCTGCTCCCATTCCGAATATTCGTTCACAATCGCTCTTCTGTAATTAATGATATTAGGATAGTCACTTTTAAATGAAATAACAAACATCGCCAGTATCACTGCCACCATTAACAGATTCAGGCATACCGATGTGATAAATCTGCCTTTATATTCGGGCTGCCTGGCGGCAATGCTTCTTCTGATGGACCGGCTCGCTTCCGTTTTATTCGTAAAGGTCATATTCAGCGGAATCGGCCTGATTTTCTCTTCCGGCACGCCGCATTTCCTGAGCTGCTCCTGAATCGAAAGCAGACAGGCAAACCCGATCGGAGTCTGCAGAACCTTCGTATCCAGCGCTTTATGATAAAGCAAAAGAACATTTTGAGGTTTTCGATAATCCAGATTATCTTCCAGATTTTTAATTCTCTTCCTGTCCAGTCTTGCCGTCTCAGCATCCGCCAGCGTTGCAAAGCGGTACCCATCTACCACCAAATCGTCCTTTGTTTCCATTTTAATAACCACGCCTTTCTCTCCGCATGCCCTTTTCCTGTCCCATTTTAGCAAGATTCTGTTCACAATGCAATATAAAAGGCATAATCTGCTATGACTATGCCTCTGATGTCTCCTGCTAATTCAAATCCTCAATTTCCAGTTCCGATACCTTTCTCTTTCCCTCGCTTCCACTCTTTCTGGCAGCGCTTCTTTGTACTGTCCCATCAGGCTTTGTCATGCCGGCTCTGCGCTCCGCGGCTTCGGGTTTGGACACACTGACTCTGCGCTCCGCACCATCGAGTTTGGACGCACTGGCTCTCCTTCCTGCGTCATCGGATTTTACCGCTCCGGCTCTGCGCTCCGCGGCTTCGGATTTGGACGCACTGGCTTTGCGCTCTGCAGCTTCGGATTTGGACGCACTGGCTTTGCGCTCTGTAGCTTCGGGTTTTGCCGCACTGGCTCTGCGCTCTGCACCATCGGATTTGGACGCGCTGGCTCTCCTTCCTGTGTCATCGGATTTTACCGTTCCGGTTCTGCGCTCCGCCCCATCGGACTTAGCCACTCCGGCTCTGCGCTCCGCGGCTTCGGGTTTGGACGCGCTGGCTCTGCGCTCTATGGCTTCGGGTTTGGACGCGCTGGCTCTCCTTCCTGTGTCATCGGATTTTACCATTCCGGCTCTGCGCTCCGCCCCATCGGGCTTGGCCACTCCGGCTCTGCGCTCTGCACCATTGAGTTTGGACGCACCACGCTTCTTCTCCGCACCATGTTTCCTGTCCATGCCGCCTGTCTTATTTACGCCATGTTTTTTATCCGCATCATCCGTCCTGTCTCCCTCTTCATTTTTATTGATTCTGACCGAGGATACGATGCCGACTGCAAAAATACTGATCACGAGTACAACGATAATGCCTCCCCATCTCCTGGACCGCTTCGCATCCGACCGATATTTTTCAACCGCTTCCACGACAAACTTCGTCTCTTCTTCCTGTGCTGCCATTTCCGCGTCCAGTCCCACTACATCCAGCTCCTGTACTTCCAGACCTTCCGTTCTTACATATCCTTCCGTTCCCTGATAGACAATATGGTACCAGCCATCTTCGCTTTCCCCTGTGGCAAAAAGCAGACTGCCTTCCGAAAAAGTCATGATCGTATCCGCCGTTTCCTCCGGAGTCGATTTCATATCAACCGATTTCTGAGCCTGCAGGATCAGACTATTAGCCATACCCTGTGTATCCTCCGGCGCGCTTTCCTGATCCTGCACCTCTTCCGGAGACGCTTCCGCCGTCAGTCCATAGTGCCCGGTTCCCGCCAGTCCAAGGAGAAGAACCGTCATTGCCAGCAATAGTTTCTTTCTCATTTCCTTTCACACTCCCTTTAAATTCTCTTTCTGAATCTTCATGCTGATTGTCCTTTTTTCTTCTTCTTCATAAAATGCCGCAAATAAAAGCAAAATCATGTAAATCACTGTCGTGCCAACAGCCGGTTTCCAGAACAGAAGCTGTGTCATAAAGAAAACGGAAATCAGAATCAGCATCCCTGTCCTTGGCTTATCCAGTCCGTAATTCAATCGCATTTTTCCTGTCATCAGGACAATAAAAAGGATTACAGCCAGTCCCTCCGGAAGTCCTCCGTCACGAAAACAGACATAAAACGCGCTTTCTCCGTTTCGTACCGCCTCCGCAAGCGGTATCACAAATCCTCTCAGAGCTGCTCCGGGCAGTTCCTCTCCAATCGCCATCCACCGATCCGCCCCGATCACAATTCCAGTAAAAAAGATTCCCATGTCCATGAAAAGAATCTGATACTCGTGCTGCATTCTCCGCATAATGATCCGCTCCGGATCGATTCCTTCGGGAATCTTTTCCCAAAAATGAAAAAAAAAGATACCGCCTGCCGCAAATATCAGGTCCAGATATACACTGTGTTCCAGAGAATAAGGAAGCTCCGTCAGAATCATCCCTGTATATTCCGCCAACAGGCTCATGTTACTTAGCAGCAGCCCATACAGAAAAAACATCTGCATATCCCGTTTAATGAGCTGTGCTGTCGGCCTGAGCACAATCGGTATCGCTATAAAATATGCTGCCATCAGCCAGAAGCTCAACACGTTCCGATTTAGAAACAACGCAAAAAAGGAAATCAGGGTTACCGCCAGACAAAAACAGGAACGCAGCCGTTCTCTGCAAAAGCAATACTCACATGTACCAACCATACAGACAAGCAGCAGACAGGCTGACACGGCTCCCTGATCAGCAAAGACCGGCTGCAAAAATTCCGGAGCAGAAGCGACCGTAAGATGCGGGAATATGTAAGCAGAAGCAAATAGCAGGCCGCCATACAGAATCAGGTCAAAATAGAGCCGTTTCAGACGGATTTCATTGGTCATCAGAAAATAAAGAATTGCCAGTGCAATCGCTTCCGCATTTCCTGAAAAATCAATAACGGCCGGATTCCTCCAAAACAATTCTTTCACCATCAAAAAGATCTCATAGAGAACAGCCGCGAGCGCCAGCAGATCCGTCCAATATCGAATCCGCAGAAACGGTCTGTTCCTTTTTTTATAAAGAAAGATACCGGCAAAAAGCAGCAGGCTGTATACCGGAAAATCCGCGACTCTGATCTCCTTTGTCAGCAGCATCGATATCATGATCAGAAAAACAAGAATCTTATCCGACAGCCATGCAAAGGTAATTCTTTTTTGCATTATGCTTTTCCTTTCCTCCACCCAAATAATCATTTTATAAATATCTATTCCAAACATACTTTTATATCGCATATGATATCTACGATAGCATATCACAAACCGGAAAAGATTGCACGCTTTATTTTTCTTATCATATAAAACAGCAGAACCGATGCGGCTCTGCTGTTATTTCATTTCTTTTTCTTTTGATTCTTTATCTGCCTCCGCGCAGCCGGAATCTGTGAACGGAAACCTTCAGTTCTTCGGCCTGCTCATACAGCTCATTGGCAGATGATGCCGATTTCTCTGCCGTCGAAGCATTGGTCTGTACAACCTCGGAAATCTGGTTCATGCCAAGCGTCACCTGTTTCAATGACTGTGACTGCTGTGTTGCGGACTCCGCAATCCGATCGACCATCTCCGTCACTTTCTTCGCGCCGGCAACAACGCCTTCTAACGCATTGGTCGTATCCTCCGACAGAGAGGTACCATGTTTGACAAGTCTGAGGGAATTTTCGATCAGCTCTGTGATACTCTTGGCAGATACGGCGCTCTTATTGGCAAGATTCTGCACTTCATCCGCCACGACTGCAAATCCTTTGCCTGCTTCTCCCGCCCTTGCCGCTTCTACCGCCGCATTCAGGGCCAGAATATTTGTCTGGGAAGCAATGTCTTCGATCGTCTTGATGATGCCGCCGATCTGATTGGATGCTTTGGAAATATCTTCTATGGCAACCGTCAGCTCTTCCATCTTCTGATTGCTGATCTGCAGCTGCTTCATTGCATCCATCGAGAAGGACTGCGCATGGTCCGCATCCTGTGAAGTATGCTCCACTTCTTCTGCGATTTCTTTGATGCTCGATGAAAGTTCTTCCACCGCCGATGCCTGTTTTACCGCACCGCTTGATAATATCTGAGCATCCGAAGCCATTCTTCTGGATTCATCGGATACCTGCTCCGCCGTCAGATTAATCTGAGAAAGCGCATCGTTCAGAGCGTCCAGAATCTGCGTCAGCGCATCGCGAATCGGCAAAAATTCACCCTTATATTCACCGCTTACCCGCTGATTCATATTGCCCTGTGCCATCTGGTCCAGAATATCATTGATGTCTTTTATGTAATTCTTGAGTTCCCGCTTCGTCTCATGAATCGACTCCACCAGCATCCCGATCTCGGATGTATTGGACTCCAGTCTGAATTCTGCCGAAAGATTACCCTCCGCGATCTCTACCATCTGGTCGCGGACTTTGATGACCGGACTTAAAATTCCAACTCTGACAAAAATCAGATTAATCATCTGAAGAACCACAACAATCGCAAGCGCCGAAACCATCATCGTTTTCAGGCGTGACACCTCTTCGCTGATCAAATTCACTTCACCCAGTGTTCTCTCATTGAGCGTTGCCAGAAACTTCTCTTTGATCGCATTGATCTGTGCAACGGAAGCGCTGTATTCTTCCCCATAAACATAGTCGACCGCCGCCTGCATTTCTCCGGCCTGCACATTTTCCATCGCCTGCTCCTCAAGTGGAACAAGAGAATTAGAAATGGCAGACATTTCATCTATCATTTTCTGTTCCTCTGCCGTAATACCGATCTCCTGCATCGCGGCGAGCCCCTGATCACGATTTTTCAGATTGTTGATCTCATTCCAGTAATTGTCATAATGCTCCTGATTGCCGGTCGCAGCAAAAGCCCTCACCTCATTTGTCAGATACGCCGAGCCGTTCATAAAACGGTTTGCGTTATAAGTCAGTTCAAAACGAACTTCGTTCGCATCATCGAGCTGACGGTTCATTTTGCTGTAAAATGAGAGAGAAAGCATAAGAAAAATAACCGAGAGAATCGCAATACCATTCAGAATAAGATTGAGCACAGACTGATTCATTGCCTTTTTCATTTCAAAACTCCTTCCAATAGATCCCTTTTGTATTGAGATAAATATAGTTTACAGGAAATTGTAAAAAAATACAACACCATGCCCGGAAATATTCACGCAAAATTCGAAAGCCGGTCAGGACCGAGCAGTGTCCCGCCCGGTCCTGACCATCTTCAACCCGCATATTTTCCTGCAATCTTCACAAGCAGCGTTACAATCTTCTCCATCTCATCCGCACAGGCATACTCGAAACGTCCATGAAAATTCTGACCGCCGGTGCACAGATTCGGACAGGGCAGCCCCATGAAGGAAAGTCTTGCGCCGTCCGTACCGCCCCGTATCGGAACGACCACCGGTTCGATGCCCAGTTCTTCCATTGCCTCTTTGGCATGTTCAATCAGATGAATATGCTGTTCGATGACTTCTTTCATGTTATAATAAGAATCTTTTAAGTCAATCTCGAACGTTCCCTCTCCATATTTTTCATTCAAAAATCCGCCGATCCGCAGGAACATTTCTTTTTTTCGTTCAAATTTCTCTTTGTCATGATCGCGGATAATATATTCCGCCGACGCTTCCTCCACCGTTCCGTTCAGGGAATCCAGATGGTAGAAACCCTCATAGCCGCATGTGTACATGGGATTCTCCGAAACAGGAAGCATCGACTGGAATTCCTGCGCCATTAAAAGCGCATTGCGCATCTTATCTTTGGAATCCCCCGGATGCACGCTTCGTCCATGAATCTTTACTTTTGCGCCCGCCGCGTTAAAATTCTCATATTCCAGCTCACCGAGTCTGCCTCCGTCCACCGTATACGCATAATCCGCACCGAAAAGAGACACGTCAAAATGATCCGCGCCCGCGCCGACCTCTTCATCCGGCGTAAAGCCGATCCGAATCTTCCCATGAGTCGCTTCCTCATGTGTCAGCAGATATTCCGCCATCGCCATAATTTCCGCAACGCCTGCCTTATCATCCGCGCCTAACAGCGTCGTTCCGTCGGTCACGATAAGCCTTTTTCCCGTATAGGAGGACAGTTCCGGAAAATCCGCTGTCCGCATTATAATGTGTTTCTCCTGATTCAGCACAATATCCTGTCCGTCATAATTCTCAATAATCCGCGGCTTAACGCCCGCGCCCGTCACCGCAGGTGATGTATCCATATGTGCGATAAATCCGATGACCGGGGCCTTTTCATGACCGGCGGATGCGGGAACTGTCGCATACACATAGCAGTGTTCCCGGTCATAGGTAATCTCTTCCGCTCCCATTTTCCGCAGCTGTTCTGCCAGAATCCCGGCCAGATCATGCTGCTTCATGGTAGAGGGCGTCGATGTGCTTTCCTCCGATGACTCCGTATCGATTTTGACATAGGCAAGAAAATTTTCAATCACTTTCTCCATAGAAGTATTCCGTCCTTTCCTTTTCTGTTTTGCAATCAACTGTATGTTTTTTAAATATTTTCGATCTCAATCTCCATTCCGCAGTGAATCGGAATCAGTCTGTTTCCGAGAATCGGCTGCATGATGTCGATCGCTTTCTGTCCGGTACAATGTCCGGTATAAAAGATCATATTCTTTTCCGCCAGTTCTTTTGCCGTCTGCCGGATGCTTTCCGTCTCCTGTTCCGTATAATCCGTTTTTTTCATCATATGGAAACCGCTGAGCACCATATCCGGAAGGCCCCCAAATAATTCCCCGTATCTGTCCAGAATATTCAGAATGCCGTTATGGGCACAGCCGGAAAGCAGCAATGTTTTCTCTCCTCTGATGACAAGGCACTGCTCATGCCGGAATTCATCCTGTATCATTCGCCCGTCCCTCTTTTCCGACAGCCCGATATTGCTCTGCGGCCAATGCCTCCTTCCCGTAATTTCCGTAAAAACGGACAGTTCCCCGTCTATCTCATATCCTCCGTCAAGCATCCTGATGCCTGGAAGACCTGCTGCCGCTTTATCGACTCCGATATAACGTTCTCCATGATAATACTCGCCAAAAGCCGTCTTCTGCGCATAGATCATGGCTGACCGGTTCATCCGTACAAAGGCGGAAAGCCCGCCGGAATGATCATAATGTCCATGGCTTAAAATAACGGTATCCACCTGTGCCAGATCCACCTTAAGCTTCCCGGCATTGGCCAGCGTTTTCTCCCCGGCCCCGGTATCCATCAGGATCTTATGCTTCTTCGTTTCAATATAAACGCTCAGGCCATGCTCATATTCGCACAAGGGATTTCCACAGGTATCCTCCATCAAAATAACGATCCGCATCGTCTCTCCTCCCGTTTCCGTTTTGACGCAATCCCTGATTGTCGATTTTCTCAACAAGAACATTCTACCACACACATCCACGCAATTCCATGAAATTTTGGTTATTCTTCCCTTTACTGCGCATCTCTTCATTGACAACCGCATTTTCCTTCCGTATAGTAAACTCATGTCCCGGCCGATATCAGGATGCCGGGGCAAAGAAGGAAGGCGGGCGCCCGTATGATAAACGTGCAGAATATTCTGTTTCAGGCCGGAAGCAAGGAAGAACTGCTTCCCGGATTTACACCGGATTTTCCCTATATCGCCTCCAGGGCGGCGCTTGATAAATATCCGGGACGATTCGTTCCCTGGCACTGGCACAGGGCGGTGGAGCTTTTTTATATGGAAAGCGGCGCGCTGGAATACGAAACACCCGGCGGAAAGATGCTGTTTCCTGCCGGTTCGGGCGGCATGGTCAATTCCAATGTGCTTCATATGACCAGAGTGGCCGCACCGGCAAAAAAGAACAGCCAGATTCTTCATATTTTCGATCCTTCTCTGCTCTCCGGAGAAACCGGAAGCCTTATCGACCGGAAATATATCTCGCCCCTCGTAACCGCAGGGCAGATCGAAATCATTCCGCTTTTTCCGGAGAATCCGGCCCAGGTGGAAATTCTGAAACAAATACGCTGGGCTTTTCGGTTTTCCGATGATAAAAACGCCACGTTCGGGCAGGAAATCCGGCTGCGGGAAGCTCTTTCCCAAATATGGCTGATGCTTCTCGAACAGATCGGTCCAATACTCTTAAAGACTGCGGAACACAGGAAGGACAATGACAAAATCAAGCTGATGATGGCTTATATTCATGAACATTACGGAGAAAAAATTGCGGTTCCGGAGCTTGCGGCATCCGCTTTTCTGAGCGAACGGGAGTGCTTTCGGACATTCCACGACTGTCTCCATATGACGCCGGCAGAATATATCAAAAGCTACCGCCTTCAGGCAGCCTGCAGGATGCTTCTGGCCGGTCAGGATTCCGTAACTGCCATCGGACATGCCTGCGGACTGGGCAGCAGCAGTTATTTCGGCAAGGTTTTTCGGGAAGCCACCGGCCATACGCCGTCCCAATACCGGCTCAAATGGCAGAATTATGATAAGAAAGGATTGAAGATTTTATGACAGAAAGAGAAAAAATGCTGGCCGGAGAGCTTTACGACTGCGGCGATCCGGAGCTGCTTTCGCAATGGCATAAGGCCAAAAATCTGATCAGGGATTACAATCGGACGGATTCCGAGAATGCGGAAGAAAAAAAACGGATTCTGCATGAACTGCTCGGCGGGCATGAGAAAAACCTGTGGATCACCGCTCCCTTTTACGCAGACTACGGAAATAATATTTATTTCGGGGATAACTGTGAAGTGAATATGAATTGTACTTTTCTGGATGATAACCGGATCGTCATTGGAAACAACGCCTTAATTGCTCCGAACGTTCAGATTTATACCGCCTTTCATCCGACCAATGCGGCCGACCGTTTCGGCCCGCCAAAAGAAGACGGCTCCTTCGCGTTCTGTAAAACGCAGACTGCTCCCGTCATCATTGGCGACCACGTATGGATCGGCGGCGGAACGATCATCCTGCCCGGCGTTACCATTGGAGAAAACGTCGTTATCGGCGCCGGAAGCGTCGTTACCAGAGACATTCCCTCCAACACAGTAGCCTGTGGGACCCCCTGCCGGGTAATTCGGGAAAACAAATCATCTTCCCCCGTTTAAACCGCAATAACAGGAAGTCTTGCTCCCATTCTGCAAAGCAGTTCATTACTGATGCGGCCTGAGTCTGCCGCTATCTGCGGCGCAGCAAGCTCCGGTATACCCTCCGCGCCGATTAAAACAGCCGTATCTCCTGTTCTGACCTCCTCCATTTGGAGGCTATAATACGATATCAATTTTTCCGCAACCAAAAACACAGGCAGAACGGCCGCTCAAAAGGCATGCCGTCCCGCCTGCGTCTTTATCCGCGGCAGTAATGATCGATCGCGGCCGCACAGAATGCCGCGCAGCCGCTGCCGGCGGCCTTATCAATATTTTCCGTAAATTCACCGCCCGCTCCGTACATGGCGCCAAGTCCGGACAGAATTTCTTTCGTACAGGTATAATAATGTTTCGTAATATAATCCTGCAGCTTTTCCACCTGCCGCCGTACCTGCTCACAAGCCGGGTCCGCTTTCATCAGACCACCAAATTCCCTGAAAATATTCATCAATCCTTCGGAAATTGCGATCTCATCCTCCCGGCTGCGCTTCCGGCTCTTCTCCTCATATTCTCCGTAAGCGGCCGTATCCCCCCACTGCGCCTTTGCCTTTCTGGCATATTCATCCATTTTTTTCGTATCAAACGCCGTAAAATCCATATGGCTTCCTCCTGACATTTTTATTTTACGGGCAAAGGCAATGAGATTTTCCAGATGTTCCTTCTTCATGGTTAACAGTTCGATCTGCTGCTCCAACGCAAGATCCTTGTCATATACGTCCAAGCTCATGATCTTCCCGATTTCTTTTAAGGAAAACTCCAGTTCTCTGAACAGCAGAATCTGCTGCAGCCGTTCCATCGCCGTATCGTCATACAGCCGGTAACCGGATTCCGTAATATCTGACGGCTCCAGCAGTCCAATCTGATCATAATAATGCAGGGTGCGTATACTCACGCCTGTCAGCTTACTGACTTCTCTGACTGTCATCATGCTGTTTACCTCCTTCCGTATGATCACAGTATATACTATGACGTTACGTCAGGGTCAAGAGCATTTTTTATTTTAATTCAGATGTCATTCTTTTCGTTCCGCAATAATTTCATCGATCAGCCCAAAATCCAACGCCTCTTCGGCCGACAGATAATGGTCCCTTTCCGTTGCGATTTCAATTTCCTCCACGGATTTTCCCGTATTCTGCGCCAGTATGGCATTCAGCCTCTTTTTGCTCCGCTGCATATGATCGGATATAATTTTTATTTCCGTCGCCTGTCCCGAAACGCCTCCTCCAATAGCCGGCTGGTGAATCATAATCTCCGCATTCGGCAGCGCCATACGTTTCCCTTTCGTTCCGCCCGCCAGCAAAAAGGCTCCGAAGCTGGCCGCCATTCCAATGCAAATCGTGGACACGTCGCATTTCACAAACCGCATCGTGTCATAAATTGCAAAACCTGCCGAAACAGAACCACCCGGACTATTGATATAAAGATGAATATCCTTCTCCGGGTCCTGCGCTTCCAGAAAAAGAAGCTGCGCGGCAATCAGCGCTGCCGACTCGTTATCAACCTCTCTTCCCAGAAAAATAATTCTGTCGGATAAAAGTCTTGAAAAGATATCCTGACTTCGCTCTCCTCTGCCCGTTTGCTCCACTACATAAGGTATCAGGCTCATGCCGCCATCCCGCCTCCCATCATCTCGGACTTAAACGGCATAAAACTGCCTGCCGACAGCATTTCAATTCTATTCCGGCCGGGCGTAAGGATACCGTTTCTCCGGTACTCCTGCGGCGTATGCAGATATTCCTGATGGAAGGCCTGCGTAAAAGCCTGCTGAGAGCTATATCCTGCCTCCAGCGCGATTTCGGTTATCGGCTTCTTTGACAACGCCAGCTGTCTGGCCGCCTCATTCAGGCGTCTGCTTCGGATATATTGATATAAAGTAATTCCGGTATTTTCCTTAAATGCTCTTGCCAGATAGAACTTCGAATAATTCAGCTCCTCCGCGATCTTATCCAGACTCAGTCGGCCATCCGCGCTGTCCGGATGCTCCTCAATGTAAGACAGTACCCTCTCCGTTACGTTTTGGCTGCTCATGGTATCTGTTCTCCCTTCTTTTATGCTTTTTTCGTACCATTTACGATAAGCAACAGTCTTTACGGAAGAAATTATACCATTGTACGGCGCCCATGTCTTAATGAAAATTGCCTTCTTGTGCGGAGGTGCTTGTTTTGTCAGAAAACACAGGAAAATGATTAAGATTCATCAGGAAATGCCCGGCACATCGGAAGAGCCTTCTAATTATAAACCACAGGATCTGCAATAATGCACTGAAAGCCCATTCCCATTCCGTTATTCGGCCCTGAATCAACTTGAATCGTCAACAATGAACAATGATTAAGAGGTATATCCTCTATTTCAAACGGCTCTGTCGTAATACTCAATTCCGGGGAGGTATAAACAATTGTATCATCTGCCTTAACTGTTATAATTGCATCGGAATTACCTTCTTCCTGTACTGCAAGTTTAAATTTTAAGAAAGAAAATTTTCTGTTCAGATTAACAACTCAAACTTCCCACACCGTTTGGTGCGTTGAGCCTTGAAAAATCAATACTTTA
>CALDLG010000131.1 GCA_937910785.1 uncultured Lachnospiraceae bacterium
CCTAAGTGCGGAGAAGTTTTTGTCGTGGATGAGACCGGATACGCGCAGATTGTAAAGCAGGTCCGGGACAGAGAATTCGAAAAAGAGCTTGCGCAGCGCGAAAAAGATTTTGAAGAGATGAAAGAGAGCGAATTGAAGCTCGCAAGGATGGAACAGAAGGACGCCTATGATAAAATGCTCCTGGCAAAGGATGCCGAGCTTTTTGAGAAGGAGAAGGCGATTGAACAGCTGAAAGCGCAGATTTCCGGAAACGAAACGGAGAAAAGGCTGGCGATCAGCGAAGCCGTCAGCCGGAAAGAAAAAGAGCTTTCCGAGAAAGTAACGGAGATCACGGAGTTAAAAAGCCAGTTATCGACCAAAGCGGTGGAAAGCGAGTTAAAAGAACAGTCTTTGCAGAAGCAATATGAGGAAAAGCTGAAACTCAAAGACGAGCAGATTGAATATTATAAGGATTTCAAGGCGCGCCAGTCTACGAAGATGATTGGGGAAAGTCTGGAGCAGCATTGCCTGAATCAGTTCAATTCGCTGAGAATGACCGCCTTTCCCAATGCTTATTTTGAG
Organism: uncultured Lachnospiraceae bacterium; assembly: GCA_937910785.1. GTDB lineage: Bacteria > Bacillota > Clostridia > Lachnospirales > Lachnospiraceae > UBA3282. The sequence continues at coordinate 562 of CALDLG010000131.1, forward strand.
AAAGACAATGATGCGCGGACCGGCAGCAAGGGCGATTTCATTTTCCGGGAGTCAGTAGATGGGACAGAGTTTATTTCTATAATGTTCGAAATGAAAAATGAAATGGATGAAACCGCTACCAAACATAAAAACGAGGATTTTCTGAAAGAACTCGACAAAGACAGGCGCGAAAAGAAGTGTGAATATGCAGTGTTGGTTTCGCTGCTTGAGATTGATAATGAATTTTATAATATCGGAATCGTGGATGTTTCCTACAAATATGAAAAAATGTACGTTATCCGCCCTCAGTTTTTTATTCCGATGATTTCGCTGCTTCGCAATGCGGCGTTGAATTCCCTGGAGTACCGGCAGGAGCTTGAGGCGGCAAGACATCAGCAGGTGGATATTCTTCATTTTGAAGAAAATATGAATGCCTTTAAAGAAGGATTTGCGCGCAACTACAGAATTGCAAGCGAAAAATTTAATACGGCTATCGACGAGATCGATAAGACCATATCCCATTTACAAAAAACGAAGGAGGCGCTCCTGTCTTCTGAAAATAATCTGCGTCTGGCCAACAGCAAGGCGGAGGATCTGAGTATAAAGAAACTGACCAGAAATGCGCCGACTGTGAAAGCGATGTTTGAGCAAAGCTGAGAATGCATCGACTGTGAAAGCGATGTCTGAATAAAGCGGAACAACCGGAAATGATGACCGGATGTTGAAATCGGATCTGTATGTATCCGGCACAGGAAAGAGCCTGATATTCAGTCAATGGAGGAAGCTATGGCAAAAGTACCAAAAGAAAAAGCGGACAGGAGCCGCATGGATAAGATTGGAAGGCTTACGGAAGAGGCAACGGTATATCTTGAGAGGAATGAAGGACGATATAAAGAAATTCTGAGCGATATCGTTCTGACACTGGAGCAGTTGTCCGCCGGAGATGGCCGGACCGTGCAGGGAAGGGTGAAGAGCGCGAAAAGTCTGCGGGAAAAGATTCTTCGTAAGGGATATTATACAAAATACGATAAGGGTGAGGATATCATCGATGAACTGCCGGACCTGATCGGCGTCCGGATACAATGCCTTTTGAACCGGGACGAGCGGAGGGCTTATGAGAACCTGTGGGATAAAAAGACGAAACAGGATGCCGCAGGATATGCCATTTATCGGACAAAGAGGGGTTCTGAGATAGCGCTGCTTCTGAGGAACCAGCCGGAAAAACAGAAAAACGGAAATGATATTTACCGCATTGAGGGGAAATATTATCCTGATTCCACTCAGAACAACGCCGTCCATTTTGAATTACAGATCAAATCCATGGTTCATCTGTTTTGGGGAGAACTGGAGCATTCGATGTTTTATAAAAATTATGACAGTTTTGTTTCCCAGAAAGTTCTGGCGCAGAGCATGGATAATATTCTGGCTGAGCTGGAGCTGATCGATAAGGAAATGGATGGACTTAAAAACCACTTTTCCCGCAGCAGGGCGGACCGTATTAATGAGTTTAAGAGTGTTTGTATTTCCGTAATTCAAAATGAGTATCAGGATAAATTTGATAAATTATATGGTTGCCAGATCGATCTGCGGCCGGCTTACTGGCTGATCGTTCAGATGAATTTTAACCGGATTCTTATGGAAGAAGATGCGGCCCTGAGATTGAGCAAAATGATTCAGCAGTGCAAAAAGATGAATCTGGAAGAGGCGCAGAGGATGGCACAGGAGAAACTGGAGATCGGCCGTATCAGCCCGGAGAATAAAAGCTGCGCGGAGTGGCTGGATGAGCTGATAAAGCGGAATATATACTGGGAAGCCTTTTTCTGCATCTATTCCACCATAAAGCAGGAGGATGAATTTCATTATGGAGACTGGGTGGGCGATATCGCGATGCGCTTACAACGTCTGGTTATTTTGAATGAATTTACGGAGGATTTTACGGTGGAGGATTCTGCGGCGGAAGAGTTTAAACAGAAGATTTTGCTGGCATTGATCCTTGGTTCGGGCGGAAAACCTGAATATTTCATGGATGAGAGGAGACTCCATTTTCTCCAGGAGAAAATTTCGGAAGCTTTGCGGGGCAGTGTTTTTGAAAAATATGTGAAGGGCTGTGGACAGGAGCAATTCAATCACAAAGAAGCTTTGGAAAGTGTTTTCCTCTGGACGGGATGTCTGATTGATTTCCATGTAAACGGATGCTTCGTATATAAAAAGATGGAAGAATTGAAAATGTGTATGGATAAAGAAAATATTTTTCCCGCGGATATCGAATGGGAACAGACGCTGGAAAGCTTCTGCGGAGCTGAGCGCCTGACAGGGCAGGCGGCGGAAAAGCTTTATCAGAAATTGTGCGTTTGGGAATCGGAGGGAAAGGAGAGTGATTATCAATGAAAATAGATCATGCAATCAGAGTCAGACAGGGATGTTATACGATGTTTCTTTTCAGACTTTCCACAGAAGAACTTCTTTCCAATTATACGATAGCAAGCTATGATTCCGTGAAGGAGACCGGTTATCAGAGACCGCCGGTGGAATCTCATTATAAGAAAATTGCCAGATACCTCGTTGCAGCGGATTCCGGGCAGATTCTGCCGATGGCGATTATTGCGGCGGCGACGGAGGCGGATATCGAATATCGGGAGGGAGAGGGCGCACTGACGATCAAAGACAGACTTCGAATCGTTGACGGACAGCATCGGATTAAAGCGATTGAATATTTGAAGGATGCGAAAGACCTGCGGTTCCGGGAAAAATATGACGAGCTTGCCAAAGATTATGAGTTTCCGATGATTCTGCTATTATCGGATGAGGTTGACAGCGAACTGGAAATCGATACTTTTATAAATATCAACAGCAAAGGAAAAAAAGTAAGCATCAATCTGGCCAAGGAGCTTCGGGAGAAAAAAATGCGGGCTGACCTGGAAAAACACAAGATTGAGTTGAATGCGGAATGTTATGAAAATCTCGCAACGCAGACCGTAAAGCTTTTGGCTCATAATGAGAATTCCATCTGGCATGAGCGCATTCAGATGGGAGACGAGCTGGGATTTCAGAAGCCGGTATCCATAGGAACCTTTGCCAAATCCCTGAAAAGAATTACCGGACAGGTTGCAAATGTGGTAGTGAATGGCGAAAGGTTTATTGCGGAAGATGAAGCGGGAAAAACAGCAAGGCTGACGGCCCATGCGGTCGAGCAATTATGGAAAACGGTGCAGGAACGCTGGCCGGAGTGTTTTAAAGAACAGAAGAAATACAATCTTCTGCGGGGATTTGGCGTATCCGTTATGCACCGCCTGTTCGAGCAGTGTATGAAGGAACGACGGCCTGCCAACGAGCAGGAGATATCTCAGGATGCACAAAAGATGCTTCAGGCGGCGCAGGAGAATTTTGCAGAGTATATCAAAAACGCCGGGATTGAGGCCGAAGACTGGATGACCGGCGGTGCGTTTACCGGATTTTCTTCCGAGCAGGGATATGGCATTATAGTAGATCTTCTGCGGGGGGAGAAAACATGGAGTGACTTGGATGATTAGTGTGCTGAGATTTTCTCAGGCATCCGGAAAGACGTGGCCTGAGAAAATCTTTTCTACCTTGGAGATACGTCCCAAACAGGAAATGATAAATGCTGAGGAAAGTGGAATATGATGAAGACTGTAAGGGTAGTGGCGGCAGTTATTTGTGACGATATGAAGGCGCCTTCCCGTATATTTGCAACGGCAAAAGGATACGGTGAATTTAAAGGGCAGTGGGAATTCCCGGGCGGAAAAATTGAGAAGGGAGAAGCCCCGAAGGAGGCTCTTGTCCGGGAAATCAGGGAGGAATTGGATACGGAGATTGAGATCGGAAGTTTCATTGATACCATTGAATACGATTATCCGGCATTTCATCTTTCGATGGATTGTTTTTGGGCAAAAGTGAGGGAAGGAGAGCTGATTCTCAAAGAGGCGGAGGCCGCCAGATGGCTGACCAGAGGAGAGCTGTATGAGGTACGGTGGCTTCCGGCGGATTTACCGTTAATCGCATTGATTGAAAAGGGAATGAGGGAGCTTTGATTTGGAGGAAAATTTAGACAAGGTAATAAATCTGTCAGGCTCATGGATGGGAGTAAGCTATGAATAATGAAAAAATAGGGTATCTTTTTGCCGCCTGCATATTTTCTTTACTTACTGTAGGGCATGCCGTAATTATAGTAGTTGATTTTTATTATGGATATACACCGAACTATCTGGTTGGATTGCATATAATAGCTACGATTCTTTTCTTAGCAGCAGCGATTGTCAATTTTAAACGTTATAGAAAACGATAAGTCTGCCTTTCATCCCAAAATGTTAAAGAACAGATAGTTTGTTTTTTAGTCGGGTTCAGGTGTCAAAAGGTGCGCTAAATAAACTGTAAAGGCAGATTGCACAAAATATTCGCGCCGCTGTCTTGTGCAGGAATATGAGATTGGCGGGTAAAACGTACCTTATGGTGCATGGCGGAATGGAGCCTTTTGAGCCATACACCTACTGTCTGCGAACAGGGGAATTCGGGAACAATAATTCGCCGAAATAATCATATTGCCATTGATTGTGGATGTGTATATGGGTACAATCCTGGCGTGCTGTGCCTGGAAACCGGAGAAGAATTTTATGGAAAAGGCAGGTTGTTTTAGCCGGCAGCATCAGACAATTTTAAACTGTTGGACTTCTGCTCTCAGACTCGACGCAATTTCACCATTTTCAACCATTTCCAAATTAATGGCATTCATCTCGGAAACAAGTGTATGAATGTTTCCTGCTACGTTGGTTATACCGCTCGCACTCTCATCAACTGCTTTTGTAATGCCGTTAATTGACTCGGCAATTCGACTGACCGTTTCGGCAATCTCTGCCGAATGACGCGCATACTCTGTCATTTCGGCATCAACATACGCTGCGTCATCGAGGTACTGTTTTCCGTTTGCAACAAAATTGTTGTAATCGTTTAAAACCGTTCCTTCCAGATAATCCGTAATCTTCTTTGAATTGTCAATCAAATCCTGCACAAGCGTTAATATCGTGCTGTTAATCTCCTGAATATTGTTTGCCGTTTTGCGGCTCGAATCTGCAAGCTGCCTGATTTCGTCTGCAACTACAGCAAACCCCTTACCCGCTTCGCCTGCTCTTGCCGCCTCAATCGACGCATTGAGCGCAAGCAGGTTTGTCTGGCTTGAAATCGAGAGGATTTCACCTGTAAGTGAACTGATTTTTTCAATTTCCTTACTGTTTTCGATTGCTGCCTTTATTTTTTCAATAATCGGCGCAACAAGCTTAATTGTACTTTTCTTATTGTCAGCTGCCGATTGTTCCAGCGTCATCGCGCGTTCTTTCATTTCATTTACATAAACTACAAAATCATCTGTCGCGTGTTGCATTTGGTTCAGTTCATCCATTACATTTGATGCATTCTCATCCACATTCGCCACAGTAGCCGCAATCTCTTCCATAGCAGCGGAAAGCTCCTCTGTTACCGACGAGACGTCACATGCGCTGGTATTCGCATTTTTTGCTTTCTCTACCACATTTGATACAATTTTATCAAGCGAAACGGAATCCACATTCAGCTTGGCCATGACTCTTTCAAACGCTTCCATCAGGCGGTTCATATTTACGGCAAGCCTGCCAAGCTCATCATTGTTTGAAATGGCAAGCCGCAGTGACAGATCGCCCTCTCCCTGCTCAATGCCGTTAGTAATCTCATTAATTTTTATAGTGTGTCTGCGCAGACGCAAAATCACATATTTATAAATAATGATTACGGTCAGTGCAAACATGACAACAATCATAATGGTAAGTATGAGCGACACTTTTGATGCCCATATGTATGTCAGCGACTGGTTCTTAATGACTTCTTCTATAGCTGCATCGTTATAGTTGATTGTTTCATTGATCACAGCTTCTGTTTCAATGGAGAGATCTTTCATATCATAAAGGAGAACCTCCATTGCTTTGTCCATCTCATTATTTTCTATGTGTTCTTTGATCTGCTTTGATAAATCATAGGATCGGTTAATGCAGTTTTCGATTGCTGCCAGCCCATCCTGCGCTTCCTCGTCCGTCATATAGGTTTTCGCTTTTTTTAGCTGCTCCTGCATCTGAGAATTGCACTCTTCTATTACCGACCATAAATGCTCTTTGCTTTCATCTCCTGGCTGAATATAAACCATCACTATCTTTTCCAGTTTATTTGTTTGAATCTTTATTTCATCCAGAGCAGAAAGGGAATGAATTCCCCTTTGCGCCAACGCATTCATATCCTTCTGCATCTGATTCATGCTGATCTTATCATAGCCTGCAATAATAAACGCTAAAATTCCCAATACACAAACAGGAATGAGAATTTTAGAACGAATGCTCATATCTTTCATATACTTACCTCCAAAGGTGCATTATTCTGATGCGGAAATTGATTCGTCATTTACCTGGTAACGTGTATTTAAATATCCTGTGCAGATAATCCGCTCATGGTATATTAAGTGTATCATTCAAATAGGAGTATTCATGGGCAGTAAGCAGGAATTGGCAGAGCGGATATATAAATACATAACCTATAATATCATATCGCATGCAGTCTGTTTTTGTCAACATATCAGGTCCTTGAGTTGCCGCAGTTTTATCCGCAGAAGCTGCTTACCTGCCCTGGGATTTGAGACTGATCAGTAAATAAATTTCATTCTGGTATCTTCAACAAATTTCCTGCGCGAAGGATTTCCCTCCACCCTGAATATTTTCCGGTTCTTTATATCATAAATGACGGACCATACTGTGTCTGCGTCCTTTTTTCTATCATACTGGCACATAAATCCATGTTTGCCCGACAAAATATCTCCTGCCAGTTCAAAAGAAAATTTGTTTTTATTTTCTCTTAGCGCATTACAGGCAACAGAATATCTTTCACTCGAATGCCAGTCATCTATGTTATGATGATTGTATGTCATCATTTCGGGAGAAACAAAACCGTTTACAGCAACAACAAAAGGATCACGCTCTGTCGGTTTGATTACCTCAACATGACTGCAATTACATTCGATAACAGCAAAGTTTCCCAAACGATCTATAACAGTCAATGTTTGCTGTGAAGCAATGGGAAGCATATTCAGATTTTTTATCGCTTCATCAACAGTCTTGCATTTTTCTAATAAATATCGAACCAGCATACCGGAATTGAATCCCACTCCGGTAATCTTTGGATATATGAATGTAAGACCAACTGCTAAACCATATTCATTAATTCCGTCTTCCATTTCAATAAAAGCAGTCGTATTTCCGTTAAATCCATACGCTCCATTCAGTTTATACAGGCAGTTCATATACAGCTTTTCCAGTGAAACAAGGAAATCGCTGTTCCTGCCGAAAATAAGATGGTCCCTGTCCTTAAATGCGAAACAGGTACAATGATTATTAAACTCAAAACAATACATACTTAGCAGAAACGTATAAAAATCTTCGCAGCTGCCCTTTTGCCCTTCTGCCAATCCTCTGATTTCCTCTAAGATTTCGGGATAATATTTTTCATAAACCGGCAAGCACTCCTTCGCAAATATTTTACGTTCTTCCGTGATATCAAAGGTAGCGTTCCAGTTTATTATTTTGCCATTTTTATATAACAGGCTTCCCCAATTATAACCTGTTTCATAATGGCTTTTTCTGAATCTTCCATGATACATTTTTTTGTTCCTCCTCGTATTTTTTGAGCAGGCGCCGTCTCTGATTAAATGCTAGCAAAATAAAAAATTTATGTCAATGAAATATGAATCCGGGTGGATCGAATGCCGGATGGGAACCGGAGAGACTGTGTTTCCGTCCGCGCCTTCGGTCATCCCGGAATCCGGTTACGAAAATAGGGTTGACAATATTCGTAAATGAGCTTATCATCCTATGAAAAGGCGAACTTGCAATCCTCTGATCTGGGATTTGAGATTAATCATGGAGGTTTGTATGTTCTTCAGAAGAAAGGCGTGCGAAGGATTTGATTTATGAAGCAGAGACCCGTATATGATAACAAACTGATCGGAAGAAATTTAAGGCGGTGCAGGAAGGCACGAAATATTTCCGTGGAGCAGCTGCGGGAGTATTTAAAGATCGGTTCCGTTCAGGCAATTTATAAATGGGAAGCGGGACGGGGATATCCGCAGACAGATACGATGTTTGCCCTGATGGAATTGTATGGAATAGGTTTAAGTGAGCTTTTGCGCGAAGAAGTACCTTGCTTCGAGCTTCGATTCACAGACCGCGGCCGATGCGGCAAGATGCAGACTGCATTGTCGATAAAGCAGAGTGGAATGAAACGGTTGAAAAGATGCTGCAGCTATCAGAAGCTGTTTCGAAAATCTGGTTCGTGATGCTTCCCTTTTCACTTCGTCAGCTCATAGCTGAGATCTAGCAGGCGGTAAATTTCATCGTCCGTCACTGTTCCGTTTAGAATCACAGTGAGCCAATGCTTTTTATTCATATGCCAGGCGCGGGAAAAGCCTTCCTGCGACGACAGGGCGAGAACCATATCCGGATCGCATTTTACGTTTAGAATGTCTATTGGTTCGTCACCGTGAAGTCCTACCTTATTGCGCGAAACATCTGTAATGAGCGCATACCATTTCCTGTTTCTTTCATGGCGCAGAATTTCACTCAGCGGGTATTCCGGCCAGGGGTGTTCTGACTGTGTGCCATAATTTTCATGGGCATATCGTAAAAGATCCTCTCTTGTAACCATATTTACCGTCCTTATTTAATAAAATGATAGCCAGCGTTGCATTTCTTTCTTTTGTTTGATAGAATTTATCTTGTAAAATAGTGGAAGAACCGGATGAGGAATTTTTCCAAAGAGCGGAAAAACCGAAGGTTCTTTCAAACAAAATGCCAAAGGCATTTTGTTTTATTGTAGTGCTTTTTTCTATAAAATTCAATATGGGAGGCAGAAATGGAAGTAAACGGGAAGGAATATGCCGCCATCAGATTATTGGGAAAAGGAAAAGGGGGTTATTCCTATCTGGTATCTGAAGGACACAGGCAGTATGTGCTGAAACAGATTCATCATGAGCCATGTGATTATTATCGGTTCGGAAATAAAATCGAAGCGGAATTAAACGATTATAAAAGACTGAGGGAAGCCGGGATCAGAATGCCGGAGCTGTTGGATGTGGACATACGAGAGGAGCGGCTGCTGAAAGAATATATTGAGGGCGAAACGATATATGATCTGGTGCTTTCCGATAAGATGGAACCGGTCTATCTGGAGCAGGTTCGGGAGATGTGCGGGCGGCTTTATCCGGCCGGTCTGAATATCGATTATTTCCCGACCAACTTTGTTGTTCAGGAGCAAAAGCTTTACTATATTGACTATGAATGCAATGAATACATGGAAGAATGGAATTTTGAGAATTGGGGAATTCGCTATTGGTCCCGAACGGAAGCGTTTATGCAGTATGTGGAGGAGCATAAGCAGATGACGCACAAAACAACTCTTTCGGAAGATGCGGGAGATACGTCTCCGTAGCTGGAAAACCGGTAATGAATATGCTATACTGATTTCATATAAAAGGGCGATATCATTTTAAAGAGGAGGTAAAGGTGATATGGTGAAAACATTTCAGTATGACGAGGTTCCGGTGCTTCAGACGACATCCGGAAAGCTCAGGGGGTATTTTTATGACGGAGAGTATATTTTTAAGGGGATTCCGTATGCGCATGCGGATCGCTTTCAGATGCCGTCGGAGACGAGCTGGGAAGGAGTGTGGGAAGCCACATCATATGGTTTCGTCTGTCCGTTGATGGTGCAGGATACGCCAAGGGGAGAATTGATGGTTCCGCATCGTTACTGGCCTCAGGACGAACATTGCCAGAGTCTGAATATCTGGACGAAAGAACTGGATGAAAATGCGAAGAAGCCGGTAGTTGTCTGGCTTCATGGCGGCGGTTATTTTGCGGGTTCTTCCATCGAACAGGTGGCATATGATGGTTTTAATATGTGCATGCTGGGGGATGTGGTCGTCGTATCCGTGAATCACAGACTGAATATTCTCGGCTATCTGGATCTGTCGCCATTTGGGGAAAAGTATGCCAATTCCGGAAATGCGGGACATGCGGATATGGTGGCGGCGTTGAAATGGGTACGGAAGAATATTGCCCTGTTCGGAGGTGATCCGGATAATGTGACGATTTTCGGCCAGTCAGGCGGGGGCATGAAAGTTGCGGATCTGATGCAGATCGAAGAAGCGGACGGTCTTTTTCAAAAGGGACTGATTATGAGCGGTGTCAGCAGCGAAGGGCTCCAGCCATCCTGTACGGGAGACGGCCGGGAGATTGTGTGTGCATTGCTGCAGGAGTTGAACATCAAAGAGGAAGAGGTTGAAAAACTGGAGACCGTTCCTTACTATGAGCTGGCGAAGGCTTATTTGAAGGTCAGCCCTGCGGTAGAGGCAAAAGGCGGCTATGTCGGGAACGCACCGCTTGTAAATGATTATTATAAAGGGCATCCGTTGGGACATGGCCTGCGCGAATGCGCCGGTAACATTCCCGTGATGATCGGAACGGTATTTGGGGAATTTTCCTTTGCGCCGGTTATGTTCAACAAGCAGGAGCTGACAGAGCAGGAAACGGAAGAAATCATCGGTAAAGTATACGGAGAGCGCACGAAAGAGATGATGCAGGCATTTGCACAGGCATATCCGGGGAAAAATCCGACGGATTTACTGTGGGTTGACCGGGCGATGCGCCAGCCCTCCAAGCAGCTTGCGAAGCTTTTGGCAGAGGCAGGAAACAGCCATGTTTATTTATATGATTTTACACTTGAATTTCCGTTTATGCACAATAAGATCGCATGGCATTGTTCGGACATTCCGTTTTTCTTCCACAATACGGATAAGGTGGAAGTCTGTGGTATGCCGGGAATTACCGAGACGCTGGAGGAGCAGATTTTTGGCGCATTTATGAATTTCGTAAAATGCGGCGATCCGAATTTTGAGAAACTGCCCGCATGGTCCGCAGTGACGGCCGAACAGGAGCCGACCATGATTTTCGACAGGGAATGTGAAGTGCGGGTGAATTTCGATGACGCTTTATATGAGCTGATCGACAGTATTCTGCCGCCGTTTAACCTGATGGAGATGACGAAGAATCAGGATGTGCAGCACTGATTGGGGACCTGAAATGATAAGAGAAATACGGGAAATGGATTTCGAAGGTCTGATGGCCTTATATATGCAGCTCCACAATAATCCGATGCCGGACGAAACGCCGGAGATCTCCGCTTTGTGGAAACGGATTCTGGAAGATCCGGCTCATCATATTATCGTGGCGGAGGAAGATGGAAGGATCGTTTCGTCCTGTGTCTGTGTCATTATTCCGAATCTGACACACGGACAGCAGCCGTATGCTTTCGTGGAGAATGTGATTACGGATGTGCAGTACAGAAAACGTGGGCTGGCATCGGCTTGTCTGAATTATGCCAGAGAGATCGCGGAGCGGGAGCATTGCTATAAAATGATGCTTCTGACAGGGTCCAAAAAGGAGAGTACGCTCAATTTTTACAGACAGGCCGGCTATAACAGCGAGGATAAGACGGCCTTTATCAGCTGGCTGTGACATATATGACAAGAGTGTCATGTGTGTCACAGCGGAATATGCGGTGTCAGAATAAGATATGCCAGTCAGGGTGTATCAGTATATATGATATCGGAATATATGGCGTCAGAATATACTATGCCAGAATGGACCGCAGGTATTCGATGATAACCTGTGCCGCTCTCGCATGAGATTTCTCGCCGGGGTGGGCATGGGAGCCGACTGTCAGTTCGGTCGTATTGGGCAGCTGGAGAAAAGCGATATTCAGGTCTCCGGCTGCTTTCTGATAGCTGTTCATGGCATCCGTAATGGCAAAAGTCAGATCATATCCGAGCATACCGTAAGTCCATACGATATGGGATGTGGGATTGTTCCGGCGGAGCATGGAAAGAAAATCGATAACCGCCTGTTTGAAGCGGGCAAGATCTTCCGGACGGCAGGAGCCGTCCGGTTCTTTATGCTGTTTGAAGGACTGCCCTGTGACGGGATCTGTCCATTCCGGCTGTTCGAAAGCGCTTGCATCGTTCGTTCCCAGATTGACGATAATGGCGTCCGGTATCCAGCTCCTGAAATCATAAGGCTTCCCGGCCCCCAGTTTTTCATTCATTTCGCCCGCGGCCAGTCCGCAGATCTTTTCATAACGGGAAGGCAGATTGTGCCGGGGATCGTTGTCCCAGCCGCACAGAACGCCCCAGCCGCCCTGGGAAATCAGTCTGTATTCCGCATCCAGCGCATCGGAGACCATTCTCGCATAATTCCGACTTGTTCCCATATACATGGAAAGCCAGTCCGTATCGTCTTCGGCGCCGTAGGTTCCCTCGCCGGAAGTGATGCTGTCGCCGATAAATTCCAGTTTAAACCGTCTGTCCCTGACCGGAAGAAATGTACCGTCGGAACGAAATCCCCTGACCAGAAGGCGACAGGCATTATCCTCTGACATGGCCTGAAGCTCCCGGAAAAATTTGACGTTTTTTACGGAATCCGGGCTCATGCCGCGGAAAAGACACAGGGAACAGGCGCCGGATGGCAACATCTGTCTGCTCATAAATGCGTCGTTTAACGCGGTCCAGATCCAGGGCTCGTGGGTTTCAAAATCGACATCGAGGTCGATCCACAGTTCGGAGCCGGTTACGTTCACTTCTATGCCGCTTCCATTGAAAAACAGGGGGAGCGCCGGCTGTGTTTCGTCGGTTCTGCCATGAACTTTATAATGCCCGGTTTCTTTCAGGGTGTATTGTTTCAGATTTTCATTTGGTGTCATAGTGATCTCTCCTTGTTTAATCAGACGTTTTCAGTCCGGCTGGTCTGTCATACAGCGGCAGCGTTTCAGCCAGCGGCCTCTCAGATAATATACAATAAAGAGCAGGGATGTGACGCTCCAGGTCAGCGGGTAACTGAAAGCTACCGTGGATATCTCAGGACGCAGAGGAACGGCGATCAGGACCCAGGCCACACGCAGGATACAGACGCCTGCGGCCGTCATCAGCATGGGAGGAATGGCATCCCCGCATCCTCTCGTTGTACCGCCCAGAATTTCGATACAGATATAGGTCACATAGCTGGGGGAGATCACCTTCATCATGCCGAGTCCGATGGATACAACGTCCGGATCATTCGTGAACATGCCGAAGAAAATACGGCCGCCCGTCAGGACGATGACGCTCAGAAGTATGCTCGTGAAGGCCGCCATGACCAGACAGATGCGAACACTTTTTCGGATTCGATCGTATTTGCCCGCGCCGAAGTTCTGGCCTGCAAAGGTGGTGATCGCTACGCCGTATGCACCCATGATCATCCAGAAAATGCCGTCCACCTTGCCATAGGCGGTCCAGGCCGCGATCGTGTCCGTTCCGAAGGAGTTGATGCTCGACTGAACGATCAGATTGGAAACGGAATACATGGTGGACTGAATTCCCGCAGGCAGGCCGATGCGTATGATATTGTGCAGAAGAATCGGAGAAAACCGGATTTCCCGGATAAAAAGTTTATAGGAATCTTCCGTTTTTAACAGGGAGGCAATCACCATGAATGCACTGATAACCTGTGACAGCGCGGTAGCGACTGCGACACCCAGTACCCCCATTTTTAAAATCGTCACGAAAAGAATATCCAGAATGATATTCGCGATGCAGGACAGGATCAGAAAATAAAGGGGACGTTTGGAGTCTCCGACAGCCCTTAAAATACCGGACCCCATATTATAAATGAGGGAAGGAATGACGCCGAGAAAATAGACCCGCATATACACGATGGATAAAGATAAAATATCCTCCGGCGTGTGCATGGCCCGCAGCGCAGCCCCTGAAAAAAGAAATCCGAGCACCATAATTACGGCGCCGCCCGCGATGGAGAGCGCCATGGCCGTATGTACCGTTTTTTTGACGTCATTGTGTTTTCCGGCGCCGTAATACTGGGAAATGATGACGGTTGCGCCGGAGGAAAGGCCGGTAAAAAAGCCGATCAGCAGATTGATCAGCGTGGCGGCCGGGCCGCCTACCGCGGCAAGCGCTTCTTTTCCGACGAATTTTCCGACGATTACCGCATCCGTCGTATTATAGAGCTGTTGAAAAAAGGTGCCGAATAAAATCGGAAAAAAGAAAAACAGAAGCTGTTTCCAGATGACTCCTTCTGTTATCTGATTGGAAATACGATGATTGTCCTTCTTCATGGGTATCCTTTCCTGTCCGGCGGTGGGGACATTTATCATATGGCGTGCCACCTATTATATCCGCTTTTATCTGAAAAAACAAGAGCATGAGAAAAAACTCCGCAGGGAGAAAAGAGACGAAAAAGCTTGAAAAATTCCGTTCGAGTATATGAAAGGAAATAAGCAGTGGGAAGAAATAACCGGCCGAAGCTGAAGCTCTCATTGCGGGCCATGTTTTATTGTGATATAGTAAACGAAAGGACGAAATGGGAAGCGCTTATGATGCGGTTGCCGGACGTCTGAATGAAAAAGGATGGATGCGCCGCGGGAGCGGATTATAAAAATACCGGCGAGGAGATGGTTATGTCTATGTTACATCCGATAGCCCCTGTTTACGACAGGGATTCCAGAGTTTTAATATTGGGAAGCTTTCCGTCGGTGAAATCGCGGGAACAGCAGTTTTTTTACGGGCATAAGCAGAACCGCTTCTGGCGCGTGATGGCGCAGGTGCTGGAATGTGAGACGCCGGAAGATATCCAGCAGAAGCGGGCTATGTTGACAGCACACCATGTGGCGGTATGGGATGTGATAGCGAGCTGCGAAATTACAGGCTCTTCGGATGCGAGTATCAGGGACGTGCAGCCCAATGACTTGTCGGATATTCTGTCCTGCGCGGATATCCGGGCGATTTATACGAACGGAGGGAAAGCGTACCAGCTGTATCAAAAATATATTTATCCGGTAAACGGCAGGGAAGCGTATCCGCTGCCCTCAACAAGCCCGGCCAATGCGGCCTATTCGCTGGACAGGCTGGTAAACGACTGGAAGATTATCCGGGAGGCGCTTTCATGAACACGATTTACCGGGATATCTTCAGGGCTGTCCATGAGGGGAAATGGCTGAGCATTGAATACCATAATCAGGGCGGTCAGATTACGAAATACTGGATCGGCATTCAGAATCTGGATGTCCGTAACCGTACGCTTTCCGTAGAAGGTCTTCATCTTGGCATGTATACGGTGGAAACCTTTCGGAAGATTAAGATCGATTCCATTCTGCGTTCCAGAGTGGTGGAGGGGTCCTTCTATCCGGTGAATGAGGGACTTGTGCGGGACATCTACCTGAATCCTCATAAATATGTGACAATTTTTGACCATGCGGCCAATTTGAAAATACTGAGCTATCTGGAAATGTGTAACCGGCTGGATACCGTTCCTTTTCGTTCGGAATTCGGTCTGGTGAAATATCTGGACAGAGACAGTATCGATGCGGGGGATATTTATCATCTGAATGAGGAACAGTTTCGGACGATCGTGAAGAACTTTCAGCGCCGGACCGAAGCAGGAGGAAGGAAAGATGGCGTGCTGCATTTACAGCAGCTGGCCATGAATGTTTTGAGCATCCATATGCCGAAGGGACTGTATGTGCTGGCATACCGGAAGCTGAATCTGGATGTAAAGCAGCGAATTCTGCGGCCGGAAGAGGAAATGACGATCTGCACGGAATTTACGATGGGCGGAACGAAACAGAGTATCCGGCGTTATCTGGATGCGGACGAATATGAGCTTCTGCATGATTTTGAAGGAAATCAGGAAAAAATCAAGGACTGCATTATGCGGCGTCTTGCACAGCATGGCGGCAGCGTGGACGATATGCCGTATGTGATCGGACTGGAAGCGGATATCGCTCTGGACCTGCACAGGGAATATGAATCGATCATCAAAATGTACCAGCGGGGAGAAGCGTCGGTTCCGATCAGAGCCTTTTTCGGCGATTTGCTGGAACGGCCGAGAAAAAAAGCGGCGTATCCGATCGCACTCATCAATCAGCGGATTAATATGGACCAGCTGCTGGCGATCCATAACGCCATGAAATATCCGCTGGCCTATATTCAGGGCCCGCCGGGGACCGGCAAGACGAATACCATTATGAATACGATTGTGACCGCTTTTTTTAATGAAAGAACGGTGCTGTTTGCCTCCTACAACAACCACCCGATCAATGGCGTTTACGAAAAACTGTCCGAAATGGAATACCGGGGGAAAAAGATTCCCTTTCCGATTCTGCGGCTGGGCAATCACGAGAAGGTAAAAGAGGCGCTCCTTACGATGAGGAGACTATACGAGGAGACAAAGGAAATTAAAATTTTTGAGGGAACGCTGGATCGAAATAAAGATGACCGGAAAAAGCGTGCAAGAAGACTGTCGGAGCTGTTAAAACGGTATGAAGAGCTTCTGGATTTGAAAGAGCGGGGAGAGACGCTGGACCGCCTTCTGGAATATGAAAAGAAAAAGGGCGCATCCCTTCAGCGGATGTCCTTCGAGGAAGATCTGGCGGTCAGACAACGGGGCCGGATCGATAAAAGGATAGGTGCGGTGGGAGAGGTTTCCGAGGAGGAAGCCATTTCCCTGATCGATGACGATACGGAAGAATTGAAGAAATATCTTTATTATATTTCCGCAGGCTATATTCAGAAAATCGGAAAGCCGCAGAATGCGGAGCTGCGGGGCATTCTGGAGATGGAGGATGAGAAACTCAGACTGGATGCTTTCGTAAAATATCTTGGGGAAAAGGAGAACATTGCCAGACTGCAGAAAATTTTTCCGGTTATCGCGACTACCTGCATTTCCGCCCACAGACTGGGAGAAGCGGAGCCGATGTTTGACATGGTAATCATGGACGAAGCGAGTCAGTGCAATACGGCGGTGTCGCTCGTTCCGATTGTACGGGGAAGGAGCCTGATGCTTGTAGGAGACCCGCAGCAGCTCAATCCGGTCATTCTGCTCGACGAGGTAACGAATGAGAAGCTGAAAAAGCGGTATGGTGTGTCCGATGAGTATGATTACCGGAAGAATTCCATTTATAAGACCTATCTTGCCTGTGACGCGGTGAGCGATGAAATTCTTCTGCATAATCATTACCGGTGTCATCCGAAGATTATCGAATTCAATAATCGAAAATATTATAATTCCCGGCTGAATATTTTATCAAAGAGCGTTGAAGAACAGCCGCTTGTTTATATGAACATGGAGGAATCCTGTACGGATTATAAAAATACGGCGCCGGCGGAGGTGCAGGAAATTATCCGGTATGCCGCATTAAACGGGGAGAAAAGCATCGGGGTCATCACCCCCTTTGTCAACCAGAGAAACCGGATCGAGGAGGAACTGCAGCGGGCAAAGATAACGAATGTCACCTGCGGAACCGTGCATGCTTTTCAGGGGGATGAAAAGGATGTTGTTCTGTTTTCCACCGCCATTACCGATCAGACGCAGGCAGGGAGCTATGAGTGGTTAAAAAATAATAAGGAGCTGATCAATGTGGCGACCTCCAGGGCAAGAGATCAGCTGATCGTTCTGTCTAACCGGAAAAATCTGGAACGGCTTCATCAAAGGGACGAAACGGATGATCTTTACGAGCTGATAGAATATGTGCGTTCCAATGGAACCACGCTTGTGACGGCGAAGCATGCGGCTTCCAGAGCATTGGGCGTCAAGCCGTTCAGCAGCGCGACCGAAGAGGCTTTTCTCGAAAACCTGAATCACGCGCTGGAAAATATCTGGCTGACCCAGAGCAGATATGCGATACACAAGGAAGTGGCGATTTCCCACGTCTTTATGGGAAATGAGAGCTATAATGATCTGTTCTATAACGGCCGGTTTGATTTCGTCGTATATGAAAAGCTTGGAAGACGGGAATTGCCGGTTCTTGCAATCGAACTGGACGGAAAAGAACATTTTGACGATGAGGCGGTGCGAAACAGAGACCGGAAGAAAAACGCGATCTGTGAGGAGCATCATCTGCAGCTGATTCGCGTGGAAAATACTTATGCCAGAAGATATAATCATATCAAGGAAATACTGATTGATTTCTTTTCGGTTATGCACTAGTGTAACGATTTGTAATTAACCAGACTTTATTCTTGCTTGAATCTTTGTCTGCGTCGTTGCCTTTTCTTGACGTAGCCACCGCTACGCCTGCGAAAAAGCGCCTTGCATACAAAAGATTCATTCTGCGAATAAAGTCTGGTTATTACAAAATCGTTACACTAGCGCGGGTTTTGCCGGGCCGGTGGAGATAAAATGAATATGGAAAGGAATTACGACGATGGAATGGACAGACGGGAAAACAAGATGCTTCTGGGCAAACCCGAAAAACGAAAGATATATACGTTATCACGATGAGGAATGGGGCGTGCCCGTATATGATGACCATAAGCTTTTTGAGATGCTGATTCTGGAATGTTTTCAGGCAGGGCTTTCCTGGGAATGCGTGCTGAATAAGCAGGAGGCTTTCCGGGAAGCTTTTGACAATTTTGATCCGGATAAAGTGTGTGATTATGATGAACAGAAAATGGAGGCCCTGCGGGAAAATCCGGGAATCATCCGCAACAGGCTGAAAATTCGGGCAGCAGTCGGCAATGCCAGGGTATTTCGGGAGATTCAGAAGGAGTATCGGAGCTTCTCGAATTATCTCTGGCACTGGAGTGATGGAAAGGTCATCTGTGAAACCGGTCTGGCAAGCTCTCCGCTGTCGGACGCGATTTCCGGAGATCTGAAAAGGCGCGGGATGAAATTCGTTGGAACGACGATCATCTATGCTTATTTACAGGCGGTCGGCGTGATCGATTCTCATGAAAAGGACTGCTTTTTGTATCAGAGAAAAAATGAACCGGAGAGCAACGGATAGTTCCGCTGCTTTCCGGTTTTGTAATTGTTATGGCATATAATGGTCTCGTTAAGCCCTTAACTGAAATTGATTGACCAGTTCTTCCAGTGTCGAGGCCTGCGCGGAAAGTTCTTCACTGGTAGCGGAGGTTTCCTGTGCGGCGGCCGAGTTGTTCTGAATGACTTCAGCAATTTGCTCCACACCCTGCTCCAGCTGTTTCATGGATTCGGCCTGTGTCTCGGAAAGATCGCTGATTTCTTTCGTGGACTGCGCCAGCTGTTTGATGCCGTCAATCACGACCTCAATCGCTGAGGTGGTCTTATCCGTAATCTCATTTCCGATTTCTATCTCATGAATGGAATTTTCAATCAGCTTTCTCGTATTGACAGCAGCCGTAGCGCTGTCAGCAGCCAGTTTCCCGATCTGGTCCGCCACAACCGCAAATCCTTTTCCGGCTTCACCGGCTCTTGCGGCTTCGATGGAAGCGTTTAAGGAAAGCAGGTTCGTCTGGGATGCGATATCCTCGATTTCTGCAATGATATTGGCTATCTGCTTGGAGGTATCGTTAATGCGCTGCATTGCGGCCGTCAGCTCTTTGATGTCATCGTTGCTCTTTCCCGCTTCGATCTCGAAGTTCATGGCATCCTGATGTGACTTGCCCGCTTTATCCGAAGTATTGATAACTGCATTTGTAATGTTCTGGATGGTAGCCGTTAATTCTTCTACGGAAGCAGCCTGATCTGTAGCGCCCTCAGCCAGCGTCTGAGCGCTTTCAGCCATCTGGGAAGCGCCAAGAGAAACGGATTCCGCAGATTCGTTAATATGTCGGAGTGTATCGCTCAGTGAAACGATAATGGTCTGAAGCGCGTCCCTCAGTGCAATAAAATCACCTTTAAATTCTACATTGGGAGCGATGTCAAAGTTACCCGCGGCAACCTCAGCGAGTCCTCTGTTCAGATCGCTGATATAGGACCTGATCGTATCGGAGGCCTCCCGGAAAGAATCTGCCATTTCTCCGATTTCATCGGGATACATTTTTTCAACAGTGATATTCAGGTCGCCGTTTACAAGCTGCAAAGAAGCTTCGTGTACATGGGCAATCGGTTCGGAAAGTCCGGCGAGCAGTCTGGCAAATCTTGTGGATGTGATGACAGCGGCGATGATGACAAGAATCATGACGCCGATAATGATATAGGTCTGGATCTGTAAACGTGTGGATACGGAATTCCCCACATTGACATTCAGGTCAATCAGACCTTCCACGGCATTCGTCAGCTTTTTCAGAACAGGCTTTCCCTCTGTCAGAAGAAGATCCGTAGCCGCCTCATCCTGATTGGAAACCGCCAGTTCCTCAACGGTTGCAAAGATGGAACGATATTCCGGCAGTGTTTCCGCTATAATATCAATATATTCCTGTTCTGCCGGAGTTTTACAATGTGCCACCATGACCTGAACAGCCTCATTGGTGATGAGCTGTATTTCATCCAGCTCAGCCATCGCTTCCTTTATTTGAGCATCATCCTTTAAGAGAATCATTTCCCGTATGATTGCCGGTTCTTTATTCAGGTATGTACTGAAAATACCGATTTCGCCCTGAGAAAATCCGTTGTTGATCAGAGCGTTGCTGTATTGGATATTGTTGACAAGCAGGAAGATCAGGCCAAGGACGCCGGAAATGCTTGCCACGCATACGACTAATGTAAGGCAGAATTTCAGCTTTTCCGCCACTTTCATTTGTTTTATTTTTTCGATCATGTGAATTGCTCCTCCTGTTATATTTTCGAATAATTAAATTATAGCACTTTTGGATAGAAAAACAACTATTCTTGAATAAATGGTGGGAAAATTATGCAGAATGCACAAAATAGACTCAATCCTGACTGCTGAGAAAACGAACAAATTGAGCAAGACTTTTTCTTTTTTCCTCGTCCAGATTCTGAATATCATACATGATGTCGTGTAGCGAAATGCCGTTCAGGTACTCCTGAGAAAGATTAGTGCTTCCCATATAAGGAGAATGGATACTGAGCAGATAATCCGTACTGACCTGATAAAGATGAGATAATTTTACGATATGATGCAGGGGGATTTCACGAAGTCCCAGCTCATAATTGGAGTAAGTCTGCTGAGTGGTTCCAAGATACTTTGCAATATATTCCTGCCGGTAATTATGTTTGTCTCTCAGTTCCCGCAAAAGTTCATGTGTCTGTTTCATACTGACAATTAATAACCATGCCTTTCTTAAATCATCCGTTCTGCCTTAACCTGATAACCTCTGATTGTTGTAAAAATACAATAACACACAACGACGTGAAAACAAGATAATACAACGGATTGGTGTTAATATCAAAAAAAAACAATGCAGTCAGTTATCAGTTGGCATCATGATGGAGAAAACGGATGTATTTTACCAGATTTTTACGTTCCGCCTCATCCAGCGTCTGAATGTCAAAGACGATATCATGCATCGTAATGTCGTCGATATAGGCAGCGTTCATGTCCAGACTGCCGAGATAACTTGTATCGGAACGAAGAAGGTAATCGGTGCTGACTTTATAAAATCTGGCAAGCTCTTTAACAACCGTAATGGGGATTTCCCGATGCCCGTTTTCGTAATTGGAATAAGTTTGCTGGGATACGCCAAGATAATTTGCAATTGTTTCCTGTTTGATATCGTGATCTTCTCTCAGATCTCTCAAAATTGTATTCAACGTTTTCATAATACTATATTATCAATCCCTAAAATAATTCCATTCATAACATTATGTTGTTACAAATGTTATCACACAACAAATTGTTGTTTGATGAAATACTATAAAACGTAATAAAATGAGAATAACTACAATACAATGTTGTAAATGGGGACTTGAGATTATGAATGTTGTAGAATATAAAAAGCAAAGCTGGCAGACAGCCCGGACGGTTCCCGGCAGCCTGTGATATCTATTGTCGCAGTCTGAGAGAAAGACATGGTCGTTAGATTTCGTTAAATTGAAGAAAAAGCGCTTTCAACGATTGATTCTTGGTCCGCTGAAGCGGATATGGGGTAATAAAGATGAATTACAAAGGCGATGAGCTATTTTGGATAGCAATATGTGATGATGAAAAAGATAGCGTAAGGGAGATCAAGGAAATCCTGCTGGAAGGAGAAATGGAGCCGGGCGAGTTTAAAATATCTGTTTTCTTTTCCGGGAGGGCGCTGCTGGAGGCTAATGTCGGAAGGTATGATCTGCTGATTCTGGATATGGTTTTTCCGGAGGAACATGGCAGAGAGATTGCCTGCGAGTATCGAAGCAGAAATAAAGACGGACTTTTTGTATACTGTACAGGGAAAGTAGCTCCGATACCGGATGATTTTCGGGCCGGTCCTTACCGTTATATGAGAAAAGAACAGCCCAGAAAGCTGAGAAGAGAACTGCTTGAGACCGTAGAAGAGATGTACAGGCGCAGAGCCAGAAAGCATCTGGAGGTAACGGGTGGAAAATCGACATATATGATTAATATTGAGGATATTCTCTACCTCGAAATTGCGAAAACCGGCAGCTTTGTTTATTATTACAGAAATTCAGAGGATATATGCGCGCTGAAAATACGGGAAAAGCCAAGAGAATTGTATCCGAAGCTGTGTGTATTCGGGTTTGAATTCGCTCATAACAGCTATCTGGTGAACTGTCACTATTTGAGCTGGTGGAACAGCAACGAACTGGAACTTGTGAATGGAAAGAGACTGAGTGTCAGCAGGGCGAAGGAAAAGAAATTTTCGGAGGCCTGCATGAAGTATATTACATAAAATGGCGGAACAGGAATTGTAAGTTGCATTTAAATAAGGTAAAATTGAGTTCTGAAAAGAATTTATGACAGTGAGAGGTTTGTTATGTACAAGGTTTCCTTATTGCTTACAACTTATAATTCCGAAAGGAATCTGCCGTTTACCCTGAACAGCATACGGAGTCAGACATATCCGCAGATAGAAGTCGTTATCGTTGACGGCTGTTCTACTGACGGTACGATTGCTTTAATTGAGCAGTTCGCTAAAGAAAGCGGACTCGATGTGAAATGGATATCAGAACCGGATCAGGGGCTGTATGATGCCATGAACAAAGCATACCGCATGAGCACAGGAGATATTATCGCTGTCTGCAATGATCTGTTAAGTGAGAAAAACGCGGTGGCCCTGTTTGTTGAGGCAATCGAAAACGCCGGAGAAGACTGCATTGGCGCGCATTCCGATCTGGTATATGTGGAAGGAGAAAAAGTAATCCGCAGCTGGCATATGGGCCAGGGCGATATCCGGCAGGGATGGATGCCCGGTCATCCGGCGTTGTATCTGAAACGCAGGATTTATGAGAAATATGGACAGTATGATATTACCTACAGGTGTGCGGCGGATTATGAATTCATGGTGCGCTTTTTAAAAGACAGCCGGAACAGCCTCGCTTATGTGCCCAGAGTATTGATCACCATGTTTTATGGCGGAACAAGCAATGCCGGGCTTGGAAACTATCTGGTTTCCTTTAAGGAAGGTTATCTGGCTTTGCGTAAAAACGGCGTGAAACACCCCCTGCTCATTACGCTGAAAAGGACATGGAGGGTTTTACGGCAATTTTGACGAAAGATAAGAGTTATTAATGATTACGAGAGAGAAACACAATTATGAAAACAGTTCTGATTGTAGAAGATAATGTTAGAAGTATGGATATGCTTATCAAGATTATAGGAAATCTTAGAACTGACGTAGAAATTAAGTCCGCTTCCAGTCTGGAAGAAGCAGTTGTTCTGGCAATGAGGAACAACATCGATCTGTTTATCTTAGATATTATTCTGAATGCCTCCAATCCCGGCGATGTATCGGGGATGAAATTCGCAGAACATATCCGCACGTTCAGAAAGTACAGATATACGCCGATCATTTTCATTACCGCATTAGAGGATCCGGCGCTGCACGCATACAGTGACCTGCACTGTTATTATTATGTGGAAAAACCATATGACATAGAAAAGGTTTCCAATGTTATTTCGGAAGCTCTTGAGTTTCCGGTTGTACATAACGAACCTCAGAATGTTTTCTTTCGAAAAGACGGCATCCTCTATAAAAAGGAAGTCTCCGAAATTCTCTATATTGAGAACAGCAGGGCCGGACAGACCGTTTATTGTACCAACGGCAATCTGAAACTGCCCTATAAACCAAACAGAAAGATTCTGGAAGATCTTGCCTCTGACAAATTCATACAGTGCAGCAGATACCATATCGTAAACAGAGATTATATCGACAAAATCGATACCGTAAACCGCTATATACAGCTGAAAGGCCTGAAAAAGCAGATTGAGATCGGCAATTCCTATAAGAAAAAGTTCTTGAAGGATGTTGTGGGGATTGTTGAAGAATAAACTGTAAAATCAGTCAGAGAGTTGATTTTATAAACCGGCAGCCGGGGTCAGGACCCCCGGATATGCCGTAATTGCAGCAGTCTGTCCGGATTCGTATGGAGAGATTTGCTGAGGCATCTGAAAACGCTGCGGCGGGCTGACTGGAGAAGGGATGGAATTTGGTGATCGGTGTGGTCGGAAATTTAAAAGTGATTATAGAATTATTTGCGTATATTTATTGCCTGGCAGAGCTGTATGGACAGAAACTGAAAATCGGCATTCATGCAGTTGTTTTTATTATTGTTGATTTATTCTGGATGGTCGGAATCAATGATTTTGGATTCCCGGAGTATTTCAGTTCTCTGGGATACATTGCCATGTTTTTATATGGATTGTTATGTTATGGAGGCAGCATCAGGCGTACGCTGGTTAATTGTTTTCTGGCAGGGGTGATAGAAGCAATTCTACAGATGTTATTATATTTGCCGTTATATTATTTGTATTTTATTAAATATGATCATGAAGATATCAATGAGTTATTAATTAATGTAGGATGCTTTTTGATTATATGGGTATGTAGCCATAAAATAGAATTAAGGAAATTGTCTGATTTCTGCGTAAGGAGAAATAAACTTATATTAGCAGTTTCAATATTGATTTTATGTGTATTGGGAATAAATTTCTATAAAATAGTTAATGATCGTATCATCATAAGTGAAATATATTTTCAAATGGTATATTTTGCTTTGATTTTTCTGTTTATTATTTATGAATGGCAAAAGTCAAGGATGGAGGTAGAGAAAAAGAAGGCTCAGCTGGAAATGAACCGTTTATATTACGATGCCTATGACAATCTGATTATGCTTATCAGAGAAAGACAGCATGATATGAAAAGTCATATCAATACAATCCTGAATTTAGCCTATACAACAGAAAGTTATGATGAGCTGGTAGCAAAACAAAGGGAATACTGTGGTTATGTCATGGAGCAGAATAAGAAAACAAAGCTTGTATTGTCGTCCGGTAATCCGTTGATAGCCGGATTCCTATACAGTGTAATACAGGAAGCGGAAAGCCATAACATCGAGGTAGAGTATCAAATCGGGATCAGGAAAAATGAAACGGTCATTCCGGAATACGAATTGGTGGATATTTCAGGAATCCTGTTGGATAACGCAATCGAAGCATTTCATAACATACCGGAGGATTTTGATAAAAAGATATTCTATTCCATAAAAGAGACAGAAAGCAGCATTGTAATTACGGTAGCAAATACCAGTCCTTATTATGAGGCGGATATCACTTCTCATTTCTTTGAAGCCGGTTACAGCAGTAAAGGTCAGAACAGAGGAATCGGTCTGTCGAAATTGAAACGCCATGTACAGGATCGAAAAGGCAATATTATCGTATACAACGAATTGCGCAGCTGTAATAATTTCCTGACGTTTGTGGTGGATTTGCCAAAATAAAAACCTGACGGAAGCAGCATCCGTTTTTGCAGCGAAATGGCAGAAAATTCTTTTGGTGCGCAGCGGGGACAGCTTAAAATATCTTTCCTGACCTTTGGAAGAGCGCTTTACGATTTAGGGCCGGTAACGCAATGTGTCAAATACATACGAATGAAACAGCATAGATTTTCTATAAATTTCACAGGAACAATTTCTAATCCTGCGATTTCCATTGCTTTTACAAAACTGTCGGCACAGTTCATACGATCTCGTAAGTAAACACTGTGAGCGAGGATCGAAAGATAGGCATCATACACTTGTTTCTCATCCGTATGGCAGGCCTCCATCATCAATTCGAACAGCTCCCTCCGTTGTTGTAAGGAGTTCTTTTTAAATTCAGCAAGCTTTTCAATGGAAACATTGGTCTCCACGATAGCATTTTGGATCTGATGGTATTTCAAAAAATCAAAATGCCGATACAGTGTGCTGCTCATCACATCCGCCAACAACGTGATCGTCACTTTCCGTCCACGCATCTGTGCAAGGATATCCTGCAGCATTTCCTCCTGCTTTTCCAGATATAAAAGAAGAAATAGCTCCTCTTTCGACGATACATATTTATATAGTCCTCCTCTTGCGAAACCGGCCAGGTTTGAAATGACAGACAAAGAAATTTCATGATAGGTATGCTTTTGAAATAGCTGATCGGTTACATTCATGATCTGCTGTAATCTGATTGCTTTATTTTCTCTGCTTTTGGCTCGTATAAATTGATTCTCCATATATCCCATCCTTCCTCAGAAATATTATATCAAAAAAAAGAAAAATGACAATTGACAAGAGACATTGTGTCTGTTACAATAACCATAACATAAGAGACGTTGCGTCTCTAATAGAACGGAGGTCATTATGAATCATTTTGTGTATGAAATGCCGGTGAAGGTATATTTCGGCGAAAACGGAGTGGAAAAACATCTTGGAAATGAATTGTCTAATTATGGTCCCACGATCATGCTGGCATATGGAAAAGGCTCGATAAAAAAGAACGGGATTTATGATCAGATTGTAGATGTTTTGAAAAAAAGTAATAAACGGGTTGTAGAGTTTCCGGATATTCCGGCTAATCCAACCTATGAAAAGGTTCTGGAGGGCATTGAACTTTACAGAAAGGAAAAGGTTGATCTTATTTTAGCAGTCGGAGGGGGCTCTGTTGTGGATTGCTGTAAGATTATTACTGCCGGTACGGAGACTGATGAAGATATCTGGAATCTGCAGTTTGAAAAGAATACAGTGCCTGAGAAAATGGGTAAATTCGCGGTTGTCCTTACTTTGTCCGGCGCCGGCGCGGAAATGGACTGTCTTGGCGCAGCCACCAGAGAAGCGACACATGAGAAAAAAACATTCGTTGGTTCCTATGCGAAATTCGTAATTCTGGACCCGACATATTTGATGACGATTCCCCTTAGCGTATTCATGCCCGGTGTTTACGATAGTCTTTCTCATTGCATGGAGACATATTTTGGGAAGATTACAAATGTATCGGATTTAATGAATGAGGGGCTGATGAAGGATATCATCTTTCATATGAAAGAACTGATAAATGGAAATGATACGCTGGAAGTGCGCTCAAACCTGATGTGGGATGCTTCTCTGATCCAGACCTTCCTGTTCGCGGTCGGAAAACAGGGGGACTTTCAGGCGCATTCTATAGAAAATGCCCTTGGGGCGTTCTCACACGGAACGCACGGTAAGCAGCTTGCGGTGCTGCAACCCGTATATTACAGAGCGATCTATCAGTCTGATGTAAAAAGATTCGCCGGGTTTGCGAGGAATGTGATGGGCATCTGCGAAACCGGCAGCGATGAAGAGATTGCCGCAAAAGGTCTGGACGCACTGGAAAAGCTGATCAAAGACGCCGGATTTGCAATCACTTTTTCGGAGCTTGGCTATGGATTGACGGAAGAAGTTGCAAAAGCAGTTTCCGAGAATTGCAACGTGTCTGAGGACGGCATCCGTCCTTTGACCCGTCGGGAAATCTATCAGATTCTGATGCGCTGCAGATAGTCCCGACAGATAAAATGACAAAAAGCTGCCGCTTCTATGAAAGAAATTTCATGAAGCGGCGCCCTTTTTTCTTTATTCTTCCGTTGGAAATTCCGGTTCTCCGAATAAGAAATAACTACGGGAACCAAGATGATACATAACCGTATACGCCAAACAGGAACTGCAAATCGCGAACAAATTCTTTTTAACCCACTTTTTCATACCTTTTCACCTCCTTCATAATCATCGTTATAACCAGCTGAACCGTATGCAGTACCACAGTCCAGAAGCTTACGATAAGATACTGATTCCCCGGAACCAGAAAATACAGAATAGCAACAACTAAGACCACCTGAAAACTTTCCATTTTCACTTTCCGAAGCCGTCCGTTCTGCACTTCTTTTAAAAGCGCATCGCGCATGACTGCCTTGTCCTTCAGGGAACTCGGACCGATCAGGTAATCCGTTACCGCACAGATCAGCAGAATCGGATAAACCATCAGCGGATGCATGGTGATCGATTCCGGCAGTATATAAACAGCCAGAAGCAGATAAATAAAAGAAAATACGAAACAGGTCCAGTATTTTCGAAAGTGAATTCCGCCGGTTCTTGTCCGAAGCAGAATCAGTGGAACAACCGCAAAAAGGAACTCCGGCAGCTTTCCGGTCAGATAGAAAAAGATAAAAAAGATCAGGGTCTTGCTTACATCATATAGAATTCCGGTAAAAGAAAACCGTAAAAGCCTGATCTGATAATCTGAAAATCCATATTCTTTCTGTACTTTGTTTAAGAGATATTCCATCTGCGCCTCCAAGCCGTTAAGGACAGTGATATTGTTTCTAAGGATAGTGTTTTTGTTTCTTTTTCATTTATTGTAAACAAAAAATACGGAAACATTGTATTGAATGCCTTAATTTGACGTTTTCTGCATTTAATGCTCAAAAACCTGCAAATTTTTCCTTATTTCTCCAAAATGATTCCATTCAATGCGAAATTTTAATGATTCAGGAAAATAAAATTATTCTTTCCATATTTTGCGTAAAGATAAAAGTAAACTGGCAGTTACTATGCCAGCGGGATACGGACAGACTGTGGACAATAAGGAGAATTCGAAAGGATGAATAACGCAAAACAGGCGGCGCAGGATAAATATATTGAAATCAAAGAACGATATTATCGTGAGCTGGAAGAACTGCATGAACAGTATGACATTTATCTGCACGACATGAAGCATACCATGAGAACGATTGCCGCATTGGCCAGACAGGGAGCGGACGAAGAAATTCTGCATCTGATCGAAGGACTTCGGGCGTCGCTTGGACAAATAGAGGCGCGGATAATATGCAGCCATAAAATTCTGAACGCACTATTGTCCGAACGAAAAGCGTATGCACAGGAGAACGGCATTGTGCTGGAACTGAATATTGTGGAGCCGCTCTATCTGGAGGATATCGCCGACATGGATCTGATTACGCTGATGGGAAATATATTGGACAATGCCATAGAAGCGGAACTTCATGCCAAAGAGCGATGTGGAATTCTGTGTGTTATGCGGATGGCAAAAGAGGGGCGGCACATCATCATTCAGGCCGAGAACAGTTACAGTGATAACGCGGGCGGCCACAAGGATCAGGCAGCCGGAAGCGTGCGGATTGGAGAGAAACATGGAATCGGTCTGCGAAGCGTGCGGAAAATTGTGAGACAATACGGCGGCATTATGGAAAACAGTAAAAGCGGATACCGTTATAAGCTTAAAATTATTCTTCCGGTAAAAAGCGGGTGGAGTAACCGTTTAATCTGATAAGGAATCGGACGGCGCCGAATCGTCAGATAATCGTTTCACGAACGGTATAACCTGTGAATATGACAGAGCATCGGACCATGATAAAAAACATCTGGTCCGGTATTTTTTTGTAAAAAAAATAAGAAAACAAACAAATCAGGTAAAAATTGTCAGAAATTAAGAAAAAATTGCGCAAAAAGAGAAAATAAGGTTGCTTTTTCCGGCTCAAATCATTAGAATTGATCATATGGAATAAAACGATTTACTAAAGCAAGGAGTTTTAGAGGAATTACCGGGCTCCACAACAAAAACAGGGAGGAAAGGCATTGTCATGAAAAACATCAAAATTGCGGCAAAAATCAGTATTATTTCCATTGTTATACTTATCATCGGGCTGGCCGGACTATGGTTTGTGGCGAATCAGCAGATGACCAGAGTTATGAACGAATCTATCGAACAGCAGCTGAGAGGCTCTGTGGAAACACAGGCGGAAATTGTAAGGAATTATGTAGATAAGGCGGAAACCTATCTGATCGGATACGCGCAGGCTCCGGCGATGGCAAGGACGCTTGCAAATACGGGAGACGCTTCCGCAGTGGAAGAACTGCAGGCTTATACGGAAGCTTATGCGGGAACAGGGGATAATCTGGAGAACATCTATGCGGCAGATTATAATTCCACGGTAATTGCATCGCATGTGCAGGGAGTGATTGGCGTAACGCTTCGGGAAGGGGAAGCGTTGCAGCAGCTTCGGGATGCTATCGCAGGTGGAATGTACAATACAGGAATTATGGCTTCCAAAGCCTCCGGGGCACAGGTTATTTCCATGTATTATCCGGTAAACGATAAAGAAGGACAGCCGGTTGGCTATGTAGGCGCAGCGATCTATGCGGATAAATTAAGGGATACCTTAAACGGGCTTTCCGGGCAGGAAGAGGGAAGCTCTTATATGCTGTTGGATTCCGCGGCAGGAACCTATATTTTCTGCCCGGACGATGAAATGATCGGAACGCAGATTGAAAATGCGGATATTCAGAATATGATCGATCAGGTTAAGAGTGGAGACGGGCAGACCAGATCTTTTGCCTATACGGATAAAGCAAATGGAAGAAAATATATCTCCGCGGTTTATTATCTTGCGGAAAGAGACTGGGTATTTGTGGCTTTGACCGATTATGACATCGCTTTTGCACCGGTAAAAGAGCTTACGCGCATGCTCGGAATTCTTTGTCTGCTTGTCCTGGTGGTCATTTCTGTGGCAATCTGGTTCTGTGTATTTATGATCGGACGGGCGATCAGCGGTGAGGCCGGCATTATTCAGGAAATTGGAACGTTAAACTTCCAGAGCAGACAGAAGCTGGATGCTTACTGCGGCAGAAAAGACGAGGTAGGCATGATAGCGGAGGCCATGAAGATTCTCGTAGATTCCATTTATGGCATTGTGCTGGAATTGAAGGAAAAAAGCGGTATATTGCAGCAGACGGCGGGAGAGATGAGCGAGAGTTCTTCGACGACTTCCGATACGATCAGAAACGTGGAGGCGGCAATTCAGGAAATCGCGACCGGCGCCGGCAATCAGGCTACGGAGACACAGAATGCGTCGGAAAGCGTCATCCATATCGGAGATGAGATCGCGGAGACGAAGGAAAAATCCTCAAGACTTTACGGGGTGGCGGAGCGGATCAGCGGCTCCAGCGACGAAGCATTGAAAACGCTGCAGGTTCTTGTGAAGATCAACGAGCAGGCCAAGTCTGCGGTGGAGCAGATTAATAAGCAGACACTCAATACCAATGAATCTGTTTTGAAGATACGGGATGCGGCTCAGCTGATCACATCCATTGCGGAAGAAACGAATCTCCTTTCACTGAATGCGTCGATAGAGGCGGCGCGTGCCGGAGAACAGGGAAGCGGCTTTGCGGTGGTTGCAGGACAGATCAAGAAGCTGGCTGAACAGTCGAATGAGTCCGCAAAATATATCGATAAGATCATCGAGGCGTTGTTAGAGGAATCTTCCGCGGCGGTTAAGGTAATGGACGAAGTAAAGGAGATCATGAAGACACAGAGCGACCGTCTGGCGGATACGAAGGACTGCTTTGGCGAAGTAAGCCATAATGTTGAGGTAACGCAGAGAGAGATCATGGATATTAATACGGCGATTTCCAGTATGGATGAAGAACGTGTCGAGGTGGTGGATGTCGTACAGAGCCTCACTGCGATTGCGGAAGAAAATGCGGCGGGGACGGAGGAATCCCTCGCTTCGACCGAGATGGTCAATGGCATGATCAAAGACGTTGCCGAAGTGGCAAAGGCTCTTGCGGAGCTTGCGGATGAGATCGAAGGAAGCATCAGTATTTTCAAGCTGTAATGGAAACCGGACGGAAACCCGTCCGTTGACAGTAAAATGGAAAAATTTTATAATACTCAGTAAAGGGAGATTCAAAGGAGTATTTCAGCGTGATTACAGTAAAGGAAATCGCTCAGATATGTAAAGTTTCGCCGAGCACGGTGTCCAATATTTTAAACGGCAGGACGAACATGAGCGAGGAGACAAGACAGAGGGTGCTCAATACGATTCAGGAAATCGGATACCAGCCGAACTTCTTCGCGCAGAGTATGCGTAAGCAGAACAGCAGGATCATCAGCATTATTACGGAAGACCTGAATCAGTTCGGCATGGCGCCGATTGTGGAAGCGGCCATGGCTTATTGTGATGATCATGAATACAGAACGATCCTGATGAATCTCCGGATGTATGATAAATGGTCGGATACATGGTTTGATGACGAGGAAAAGCTGAAAAAGGTTCTGGACCCGGTAGTCCGGGAGGCTTTGTCGATCCGGGTGGACGGGCTGCTTTATGTGGCAGGACACTGCCGGGTAATCGGCAGCCTTCCCGAAGATCTTTCCATACCGGCGGTAATGGCTTACGGGCTTTCCAGAAATGAAAGATATCCGTCTGTTATTATCGATGACGAAAAGGGAAGCTATGATATCATGAAATACGTCATAGCGAAGGGACACAGAAAGATCGGCCTGATCGGAGGTGTCGAAGAGAATCTGCATACCAGAAGCCGTTTACTGGGATATCAGAAAGCCCTGTTTGAAGAAAATATTTTATATAATCCATTCTGGGTGCGTTATGGTGACTGGACGAGGCAGTCAGGATACCGGGAGACGGAATACCTGCTGAATGAGGGCGTAACGGCGGTTTTTTGCATGAATGATCCTATGGCGGCCGGCGTATATGATTATCTGTATGAGAAAAAGCTGACAGTGGGAAAGGATATTTCCGTTGTCGGCTATGATAACCGGGAACTGTCGGGCTACATGACGCCCGGACTGACGACCAGCCAGATTCAGCTGAGGGAGATCGGAATCAGGGCAGCGGAAATTCTGGTCGGATCGCTGGAGGAGAAGGCCGGTGTGCCGGACTCAGGAATTGTGAAGATTCCATGCCGGCTGATAGAGCGCGGCTCTGTGGGCGGAACATGAATCTTGCGTTGCATAATCGTTGAAAATAAGGTAAAATTTCTAATAGATATTGTTAGAAATTTTACCTTTTTCTATCATCAGGAAATAGATGTAATCATAGTGGGAGCCAATACGCAGGCAGCGAAGGCTGCGCCTTTTACCTGAAAACGATATGAAATGACATAGGAGTCATATGAAGGAACGAAAATGGAAAACCTGAAAATTGTATTTGTAATTCCGGATATGCCGGGCGGAGGAACGGAGCGGGTTGTGTCGCTTTTAGCGAATGAATACTGCCACCGGGGCATCGAAGTTGCCATACTGCTGTTTGCCGGAAATGAAACGGCATACCGGCTGGATGAGAGAATTGAAGTGGTCAGCATGGGGATGCCGACAGGGGGCAGGCTGGGAGCCAGAGCCTTAAGAATCAGGAAAATGCGCCGGTATTACAGGGAGAACCGAAACTGTCAGATTTGGTCCTTTAGCGTGATGGGGGCCGTTTTTTCTGTTCTGGCGGCCGGGCGGAAGCATTATCTGCTCGTGTCGGAAAGAAGCGATCCGAACCAGTATGAGCATCCGAAAATACGAGACTTTTTCTATCGCTTTGCGGATGTTGTCGTATGCCAGACGAAGGAGGCCATGGAAAGCTTTCCAAAGAGCATTGTAAAAAAAGCGACAGTGCTTCCAAACCCGGTCGATATTCTGTGTGAACCCTGGGAGGGGGAACGTGAAAAAAGAGTTGTTGCGGCAGGAAGGATTGGGCCGCCCAAAAATCATGAAATGCTGATTCGGGCATTTGCCCGTTTTTCGGAGGAATTTCCGGATTATACGCTGGAACTGTACGGCAAGGGTGTTCAGGAAGCGGAGCTGAAGGAGCTGGCTTCCCGTCTTGGCATCGGACAGAAAGTTTTTTTCCGCGGTTTTTCCAGCCGGGTGCAGGAGAAGATCAGAAAAGCGGCCATGTATGTGTTGTCCTCAGACTATGAAGGAGTCTCCAATTCTCTGCTGGAAGCGATGTCAATCGGCATTCCGGTGATTGCAACGGATTGCCCGATCGGCGGCTGCAGGACCTATGTGAAGGACGGGCAAAACGGACTGCTCGTGCCGGTAGGCGGGACGGAAGCGCTTGCGGAGGCCATGATAAAAATCGCGAAAGATCCGGAACTGGCGGCGCGGCTTGGCCGGGAAGGGAGAAAGCTGAGAGAAGAGCTTCAGGTTGACAGAGTTGCTGATCAGTTTCTGAATTTGCAGCAAAGGAAAGAGAAAAGATGAGTCGGATTTTGGTCATTAATCCAATTTTATATACGGCGGAGACGAACCGGATTCCGAAGGTCAAATCGATCAGGGATACGATGATATACACCTTCTGTCTTGGTTTTTTAAAGCTGGGGCATCAGGTGACGCTGCTCGCCGCGCAGGATTACCGGCCGGAGGAAGAGGAGCATTATGAATTCCCGGTGATCTTCATGAAAACGGCAGCACACCGGATCTTTCAGCCAAGATGTCTTCCCTATATGCCGAAGCTGCGGGGATTCTTAAAAAAACATCCGGAATACGATCTGATCATTTCCAGCGAAGTGTTCGCAACCTGGTCTTATACGGCAGCCCGGATCTGTCCGGAGAAAACCGTGATCTGGCATGAACTGGCGATGCATAACAGGATTCTGCATAAAATTCCATCCGGAATATGGTATCATCTGGTGGCGCGAGTGATGATGCGGAGAACGCCGGTGATTCCGAGATCGGAGGCGGCAGCCGGATTTATCAGTCGGTTTCTGCCTCATGTTGCGGATTTTTGCATTGACCATGGCGTGGACCTGGAGAAGTTTCCGAAGGAGGGCCGGATTGAAAAGCAGAACAGGTTTGTGGTGGTCTCCCAGTTCATCGATAGAAAGAAGATAGACAGAACGATTCTGCGGTTTCGCGATTTTTTCGAGAGGGGGCACCGCGATTATCGTCTTTATCTGATCGGAAAAGGGGAGCTGGAGTCTGCCTGCCGGGAACTGGTTACGCGCTGTCAGCTGGAAGAGGCGGTTATTTTCTGTGGACAGATGGAGCATGAAAGGCTTCTGCCCCTTGTGGCGGAGGCGAAGGCGCTGCTGATTTCTACGGTCAGGGACAATAATATGGTTTCTATTGTGGAAAGCATTGCGGCGGGTACGCCGGTCGTAACAACATCGGTGCCTTATAATGCGGCTTATATCCGCAGGGAGGAACTGGGTATTGTTGCCGATGACTGGGGGGCGGATGCGCTGGAGAAAATCTGCGCGGAGAATGAGAAATATGTTCATAACTGCAATGTTTATAAGGAGAAGCTCTCCAATGTCTGGCTTGCGGGGCAATTTGTCGAATATGCAAGGCTTTACTGGAAATAGCGCCGGAAATCTGATACAATATGGTTCAGGTGGAATTAAAGGAGGAGAAGAATGAAAATTGCAGTTGCGGGAACCGGATATGTGGGCCTGGTGGCCGGTGTCTGCTTCGCGGAAAAAGGACATGATGTAACCTGCGTCGATGTGGATGCCGATAAAGTGAAGATGATGCAAAGCGGCATCACACCGATTTATGAGGAGGGATTAGAAGAGCTGATGCGGAAAAACAATGCCGCAGGAAGGCTTCATTATACGACGGATTATGAAAACGCTTACCGGAATGCGGAAGCGATTTTTATCGGTGTCGGAACGCCGGAGCAGCCGGACGGTTCTGCTAATTTAAGCTATATTGCGACGGTTTCCAGGCAGATCGCCGAGTCCATTGAACGGGACTGTCTGGTGGTTGTGAAATCAACGGTCCCGGTCGGGACGAATGACAAGGTGGAGCAGTTCATCCGGGACTTCCTTGTAAGGGATGTGAAGGTTGAGGTCGCTTCCAATCCGGAGTTTCTGGCGCAGGGCTCGGCGGTGCACGACACGCTTCACGCGGCAAGAATCATTATCGGTACGGAAAGCGTGGAAGCGGAAGCTGTTCTCCGGAAAATATATGAACCGTTTGGACTTCCGATCGTTTCGGTGAACAGACGGTCGGCGGAAATGATCAAATACGCCTGCAATGATTTTCTGGCGTTAAAGATTTCTTATATGAACGATATTGCCAATCTGTGTGAGTTAGTCGGCGCGGATATCGATGCGGTGGCGGAAGGCATGAGCTACGATGAAAGAATCGGTTCCAGATTCTTAAATGCCGGAATCGGATACGGCGGGAGCTGTTTTCCGAAGGATACCAAGGCATTGAAGTATATCGCGCATCAGCATGGGTACACGCTGCGGACGGTAGAGGCCGCGGTCGATGTGAACGCGGAACAGAAGACGAAGCTGTATCAGAAAGCGAGCAATCGGATGATTACCTTCCAGAATCTGCATACGGCGGTTTTGGGACTGGCCTTTAAGCCCGGAACGGACGATCTGCGGGAGGCGCCGTCCATTGACAACGTCAGGCTGCTTTTGGAGAGCGGAGCGGAAATTTATGCTTATGATCCGATCGCGGCGGAAAATTTTAAGAAACATTTTCCGGAGGGAAATTCTGCCGGAGGATCGATTCATTATGTGGACAGTATCGAGGAAGCGCTGCAGGGAGCGCATATCTGCTTTATTTTTACGGAATGGAATGAGATCAGGGCAGTTCCGGCGGATAAATTCCGGGAACTGATGAGGATACCGCTTGTCTATGACGGAAGAAATATTTTTCATGTACAGGCGATGAAAGACGCGGGAATTGAGTATTATAGTATTGGAAGGTAGCAGTGTAATGCGGATGCTGTCATGTCTGGGAAAACGGCATATCAGGAGGAATCTATGAACCGGCTGGATATTGGAAAAACATATTTGATTACGGGCGGAGCAGGCTTTATCGGGTTTCATCTTTCGAAAAGTCTTCTGGAAAAGGGTGCGGAGGTCATCGGATTTGATAATCTGAATGATTACTACGACGTTTCCCTGAAAACGGACAGGTTGGAGATTTTGAAGCAGTATGAACACTATACCTTTATCAAAGGGAACCTGGCGGATAAAAGCGATGTATTCCGGCTTTTTCAGGAGTACCATCCGCAGATCGTGGTGAATCTCGGCGCGCAGGCGGGGGTCCGGTACAGTATTGATAATCCGGATGCCTATATGCAGTCCAATATGATGGGCTTTTTCCATATTCTGGAGGGATGCAGGTATTTTCCGGTAGAGCATCTTGTCTATGCCTCCTCGAGCTCTGTGTATGGAGGGAATGAAAAGGTGCCCTTTTCCACACAGGATAAGGTGGATGAGCCGGTCAGCCTGTATGCGGCTACCAAGAAATCGAACGAGCTGATGGCATATGCATACAGCAAGCTGTACCGGATTCCGGTGACCGGGCTTCGCTTCTTTACGGTGTACGGGCCTTTTGGCAGACCGGATATGGCATATTATAAATTTACAAAGAAAATTCTGGCGGGAGAGCCGATTCAGATCTACAATAAAGGCGATATGTACCGCGATTTTACCTATATTGATGATATCGTAAAGGGTGTGGAAAACATACTGTGCAATCCGCCCCGGAAAGATGAAAAGGGCGCGGCAAGCACTCTCTATAATATTGGAAATAACCAGCCGGTAAAGCTGATGGATTTCATTGAGACATTGGAGAAGTGTCTTGGCAAAACGGCAGTGAAGGAGTTTCTGCCGATGCAGCCTGGAGATGTCTATCAGACTTATGCCGATGTCAGCGGACTGATGCGGGACTATGATTTTAAGCCGGATACAACGATAGAAGAAGGCCTGCGCCGGTTTACGGAGTGGTATATGGAATATTATAAACAATAAACAGCCCGGCGCGGAGTCCGCAGGCTGAGAGAAGGGCATAGGGAATAAAATGGAAAACGGAGAAAGAAAAATACCGGTGCTGTATCTGGTGGTACCCTGCTATAACGAGGAAGAGGTTGTGGAAAAATCGGCGCAGGTCATGGGAGACAAACTGCGCCGGTTGATACAGGAAGGAAAAATAAAGGACGGAAGCAAGATTATGTTCGTCAACGACGGAAGCAGGGATAATACCCTGCGTCTTCTGCATCGGATCGCGGCAGGCGATGCCATGTATTCCGTAATCAGCCTGGCCGGCAATTACGGTCACCAGAGCGCTATTCTTGCCGGGATGATGACTGCCAGAGAGCATGCGGATGCAGTCGTGACGATCGATGCCGATTTACAGCAGGATATCGAAGCGCTGGACAAATTTCTTGCATGCTATATGGCCGGATGTGAGGTCGTTTACGGTGTGCGGAACGACCGGCATTCCGACGGAACATTCAAGAAAAGCACGGCAACCGTTTATTATAAGCTGATGCATCTGCTCGGCAGCAAGGTCATTGCCAATCATGCGGATTACCGTCTGATGTCCAAAAAGGCGCTGGAAGCGCTCTCGGAGTATCGGGAAACCAACCTGTTCCTGCGTGGGCTGATTCCGACGATGGGCTTCGTTTCGGATGTGGTTTATTTCGATGTGAAAAAAAGGGAAGCAGGACATTCCAAATATACGCTTCGCAAGATGATGACGTTAGCGATGGATGGCATAACCTCCATGAGCGTTACGCCGCTTCGAATGATTGCGGTCATCGGTTTCTGCGTCTGCATTTTCAGTTTCGTCATGTGTATTATCAGTTTGGTCGATTGGATAAGGGGATATAATGTGCCCGGTTATACGACCAGTCTGATTGTTTCGCTGATTATGGGAGGCATCACTTTATTATCGCTTGGTATTATCGGGGAATATATCGGGAAGATTTATATGGAGACGAAGAAACGTCCGAGGTATATTATCGATACCATTGTATGGAAGAAGGAGCAGGAGCCGGCGGCTGAGACAGAGGAGATATGACGGCAGAGAAGAGAGCGGAAACCGAACAGATTTGATGAAAAGGAGTGTGTTGTTTTTATGAAAATGGCAGAACTGGACATACATTCGGATGATTATGCCCTGACCGTTCATACGTCACAGGATATTCTGGAGTGTATGCAAAAAGGAAAACTGGACAGCATCAGTGTTTTGGTAAACATGACATGTTCCGGAGAGTGCATCGATATGCTTGTGGATGCGGTGCCGACGCTGCCGTTTCTGCCGAAAATGTCCGTACATCTTGATTTCGTCGAAGGAAAGTGCCTTGCGGGAAGCGGCGAGGTTCCGCTGCTTGCCAGGAAAGGAAGCGATTTGATCGGTCTTTCCTGGGGGAAGCTTTTTTTTCTGTCTTTTTATCCGGGCAAACGGAAGGCGGTAAAAAAACAGTTAAAAAAAGAAATCCGGGCCCAGCTTGCGGCAGGCTGGAAAGAAATTCAGCGCTGTATGAGGGCGGCGGAGGCGTGTCATATTCCCTGCGAGCAGAAAAATCTCCGGATCGACGCGCATCAGCATGCGCATATGATTCCCGTTGTATGGGAAGCGCTGACGGAAGTAATTGAAGAGGAGCATTATGAGGTGGAGTATATCAGAAACTCGAAGGAGATACTGGGCGCTTTTCTTTCAGAAGGTACTCTTCTAAAAACATACCGTCCGGTAAATGTCGTTAAAAACCGGCTGCTTTATCTGCTTTCCCGCAAGGTGGACCGTTATGCCAGAGAACATTCCATGAAACCGATGTATCTCTGGGGACTCGTTATGAGCGGCTATATGGATTATGACAGAATTGTCAGATTGTATCCCGCAGTGGCCGGAAAGGCTGCGGAAGAACACAGAATATTGGAATTCTGTATCCATCCGGGCAGAATGCTGGCCGAAGAGGTGACACCGGAGGTTGACAGACAGGCAGCCGATGATTTCTATCTGTGTTCGGACAGACAGGTGGAAAAGGACACCGTAATGCGCCTTTCTTCGTTACGAACGAAATCTTTGTAATTCCGGTATTTCTTCCATTAATATTTCCATGAAATATAAGGCACCGTCATCATTCAGATGATCGGAGTCCGAGAAGTAAACGAGATTGCCGCGGAATCTGGCGTCATAGGAGTAATCATAATAGCTGACTCCTGTGTCGGCAGCTATTTTGGTGACGATGCTTTCAAATTCCTGCAGAAATTCCGGAGATACCAGATCCCGGTAATATTTGGAAAAGGGCGTTGTAATCAGGACCGGCGTGATTTCGTGCTCCTTGCAGTAATCGATAATATCATAGAGCTCTTCAATTCTTTCCGGCATAAAGTATTCTTCTTTGT
>CALDLG010000132.1 GCA_937910785.1 uncultured Lachnospiraceae bacterium
CGTGGATTTTTTCCAGCTGAATGTGGTACAGCATTGTGAGAAGGGTGATGTGCTTGCAAGGCTGATTCCCGAAGATCCCGGACAATGCGGGATGAATCTGCTCGGAGAGCAGCTGAAGCCGAGGGATGTGAGGACGGCTGCGTTAAAATACGGTAATAATATAGAGCTTTCTGAGGACCGCACAACACTGACTTCGCTGGTCAATGGTCATGTGGAACTGATTGAAGACAGTGTTTTCGTTTCCGATGTTCTGATCGTGGAGAACGTAGATAATGCGACCGGAAATATCGATTATGAAGGAAGCGTTCAGGTTAACGGTAATGTATGTACCAATTTTCAGGTGAAGGCAAAAGGAAACATTGAAGTTAAGGGCGTCGTGGAGGGCGCCATTCTGGAAGCGGGTGAAAATATTATTATTGCCCGCGGCGTTAACGGCATGGGACGTGGCGCTTTAAAGGCCGGCGGCAATATTATCGCCAAATTTCTGCAGGGAGTCATTGTACAGGCGGATGGATATATATCGTCGGAATCGGTTTTGCACAGCAGGCTGATGGCAGGAACCGAAATTAACATAGACGGGAAAAAGGGATTTATAACAGGAGGAAGTGCCAGCGCGGTTAATTGTGTCAATGTAAAAACGCTTGGTTCGCCGATGGCGGCGGGCACGATCGTGGAGGTTGGCGTTGATCCGAATCTTTCTGTCAGAATACAGGAGCTTCAGGATCAGATCGAAGAGGAGCACAAAGCGATACAGTCCATTCAGCAGATTCTGATTTCCACGAAGAAAAAAATTGCGCAGGGAGTAAAGCTTTCCTCAGAGCAGCTTCAGTATATGCAGACGCTGGTGGAAGCCAACCGGATGAAAACAGAGATTGTCAATGAAAATATTGCGGAGATGGAACGGATGCAGAGCCAGCTGAGAGGAAAGAGCGGCGCCTGTGTGATCGTGAGGGGAATCGCCTATCCGGGGACGAAGATCTGCATTGGGGATGTTTCCATGACCATACAGAAGGAGACGCAATACTGCCGGTTTGTGAAATCCGGCGGCGATGTGAAAATGACCGGTATGTAGTGTCCGGAAGGGAAGCGCTGTCGTATCGGATGAAAAAGGGAGATGATGACGAATGGCGATTGGTCAGATCGAGATACAGGGTCAGATTACCAGAGCGCATGATATGACGCATTTGAAGCATAATGAAGATACAAAGGGCATGGTAGAGCAGGCCAATGTGAGCGAGCAGTTTTCGAAAGTAATCGAAAATCAGCTGACAAAAGTATATCGTGGAGAACGGCCGGAGTATCAGAATAAAAAGTTCGACGCCAAAGAAAAGGGCAGCAATGAATACGGCGGAGACGGCGGGCGGAAGGGCAGAAAAAAAGAAAAAGAAAAAAGGGATGCGGACGGAAAGGTACTTTTAAAGAGTATTGGTAATTTTGACGCGTCCATGTAATATACTGCCAATTTACCGGGCAGCACAGGAAACGGGAGGTCAAGATGGGGATTGTAGAAATAGTATTGATTATAGCGGGTGCCATTATCTGTATCCTGGGATATCTGATGCCTTCCAGAAAAGAAGACATGGATGAGACCCTTCAGCTGATCAGTGAGGACGAAGTCAGGAAAGTGGTCGATAAAGAGATCGATGCCGCCAAATCGCATATTACGGATATTGTGGATGAAACAGTGACCTATGCGATGGAGAAGACCGAACGATCCATGGAGAGAGTGACCAACGAGAAGATCATGGCGGTCAATGAATATTCCGATACCGTTTTGGAGGAAATCAATAAAAATCATAAGGAAGTTTTGTTTCTGTATGATATGTTGAATGATAAACACGATAATCTGAAAGAAACCGTTTCGGAAGCCTCCAAAACCGCAGAAGAGATCAGGCAGACGGTTCGGGATGCGGAAATTACGGCAAAGGAAACGCAGGAATCCGTCAAAAGTGTGGAAGACTCGGTCAGAAATATGGAGGATTCCG
This sequence comes from uncultured Lachnospiraceae bacterium, assembly GCA_937910785.1. Classification (GTDB taxonomy): domain Bacteria; phylum Bacillota; class Clostridia; order Lachnospirales; family Lachnospiraceae; genus UBA3282. The sequence continues at coordinate 1,986 of CALDLG010000132.1, forward strand.
TCAGGGAAGCGGAGGAAGCGGCCAGGAACGCGGCAAAGAATGCGGTGAGCGCCGTACAGGAAGCCCTGTCTGAAGGCCGGAACGAAACGGAAAGACCGATGGAAGAAAAGCGGTCTTATGAGCGCGGCACGGAAGCGGTGGATATCGATATGCCTGCCGGTGAAGCGGAGCCTGCCGCTTCGGACGGGACGGAAATAAACCGGGGGACGATATATGAAGGGATGTCCGATGCGGAAGAGACCGGAGCGGAGTCCTTTACCGGGGAACCCGAAGACACAACGGATTCGATTTATGCGGAGATGCAGCAGATGCTGGCGGATATGGAAGATCATTTCGTTCCGATCAAACCGCCGAGAGTAGAGATTATTCATGATCCCGACAGCGAATATGATTATGTTGCGGAGACGCCGCAGAGAAACGAGATGCCTGAGCCTGCGGAAATGCCTGTGGAAACGAAGCCGCTGAATATCCGGTTCACGAACGGAAAGAATAACGGAAGAAACAGCAATGAAAGAATACTGGAGCTTCATAAGGCCGGAAAATCCAATATGGCGATCGCAAAGGAGCTGGGACTTGGTATCGGGGAAGTGAAGCTGGTAATCGATTTGTTTGAAGGATTTTGAGACTGATTGGAGTATCTGCGAAAGCGGACGGATGGGTATATTATGGAATTAAAATACTATTTACGCGGGCTGGGGCTCGGAATTGTAGTGACTGCGCTGATTATGGGAATGATATCTTCCAGGGGCCATGCGATGACGGATGAGGAGATCATTGCAAGGGCAAAACAGCTTGGGATGACGGAAAGCAGAGTGCTGACCGATACGGCTGCAAATGACGGGAAGACAGAGGAGGCCGCGGGCGAAAACGGAAAACCGGAAGAAAACGGCGGTCTGCCTGACGAGGGCGCTTCGGCAGATGTTTCGTCCGAAGGAGAGAATGCTTCGGACAGCGATCCTGCTTCAGTTGATTCTGCATCAAATGATCCTGCCGGCATGACGGCCTCCGGAGATGAGGAGGCGCCTGTGCTGCCTCCGGACGAAGAAGAGACCGGACAGGATACGGAAGAGCAGGCAGGAGCGGAGCCGGCCGGGGATACGGGTGCAGAGGAACAAAATGAGCCTGTGGATATGGCCGGTCAGGATCAGACGGCAGCTTCCGGCGCTCCGACGGTTATTACGGTCGGAAGCGGAGACGGTTCTTATACGGTCAGCAAAAAACTGGAGGATGTGGGAGCCATCGCATCGGCCTCAGATTTTGATACATTTCTGTGCGAAAACGGTTACGATAAAAAAATTCGGTCAGGGAATTATACGATTCCGGCAGGAGCCAGCGATGAGCAGATCGCCAGGATGATTACCGGCATGCAGCCGGAATGACGGTTCGGGAAGGCGGAAGGTCGGAACGGAACGAAAAAGCCGGAATGGAAAGCACATAACGGAAAGACATAACGGAAAATTTTAGAAACCCTCTTGCATAAAGAGGGTTTTTTGTGTTATAGTATGTAAGTGCGTGCGGCGGATTGTTCCGCATGCTGCAGGCAGAAAACACATATGCCCATTATCTGTTGGTGCTTCGTGGATCGGGGTAAGCAGATGAGTCGGCCCGGCCGGATAAAGCATATGGAAGAAAACAACCAAATGGAGGTAGGAAACATGAGCGTTATTTCAATGAAGCAGTTACTGGAAGCAGGTGTGCATTTCGGACACCAGACAAGAAGATGGAACCCGAAAATGGCTCCTTACATCTTTACGGAAAGAAACGGTATCCACATTATTGACTTACAGAAATCCGTAGGAAAAGTAGATGAGGCGTACAAGGCAGTTTTTGATGTCGCTTCTCAGGGCGGTACCATTCTTTTCGTTGGAACCAAGAAGCAGGCGCAGGATGCCGTAAAGGTAGAGGCAGAGCGCTGCGGTATGTATTATGTAAACGAAAGATGGCTTGGCGGTATGCTGACCAATTTCAAAACGATCCGTTCCAGAATCGAAAGACTGAAAGCGATCGAAACCATGTCGGAAGACGGGACATTTGATGTACTTCCCAAGAAAGAAGTTATCAAGCTGAAAAAAGAGTGGGAGAAGCTGGAGAAGAACCTGGGTGGAATCAAGAAAATGACAAGAATTCCCGATTGTATCTTCGTGGTAGACCCCAAGAAAGAGAAGATTTGTGTTCAGGAAGCTCATACACTCGGCATTACACTGATCGGTATCGGTGATACGAACTGCGATCCCGAAGAACTCGATTACATCATTCCGGGTAATGACGATGCGATCAGAGCGGTGAAGCTGATCGTTTCCAAGATGGCGGATGCTGTTATCGAAGCAAATCAGGGCGCTGAGGAATACGTGGAAGAGGCTGATCAGGCAGCGGAAGAGTCCGCAGAAGCGGAAGCGGCCGAAGAAGCGTAATCGAAGCGGAAAATAACGAAACAGCATAACAAGTTGATCATACAGGAGGAAATACAGAAAATGGCTATCACAGCAGCAATGGTAAAAGAATTAAGAGAACTGACCGGTGCAGGCATGATGGATTGCAAGAAAGCGCTCGGCGAGACCGACGGTGATATGGATGCGGCGGTAGAGTATCTGAGAAAGAACGGACAGGCAAAGGCGGAGAAGAAGGCCGGCAGAATTGCGGCGGAAGGTCTGTGCCGCGTGGCGGTAAAGGATGATAAGACAGCAGCAGTTGTTGAAGTGAACTCCGAAACAGATTTCGTTGCGAAGAACGCGGATTTTCAGGCATATGTGGAAGCGGTTGCAACACAGGCCGTTGATTCCGATGCGGCGGATCTGGATGCATTCATGGCAGAAGCATGGCATGTGGATACGACAAAGACCGTAAAGGATGCTCTTGTGGATAAAATTGCGGTAATCGGTGAAAATCTGAATATCAGAAGATTTCGGAAGGTGGTTGCAAGCGACGGCTGTGTCGTTACCTATGTTCATGGCGGCGGACGGATCGGCGTTATTGTGGAGGCGGCGACCAATGTAGTAAACGATGCCGTTAAAGAGGCGATGACCAACATCGCAATGCAGGTTGCGGCGCTTTCTCCGAAATATATTTCCACGGCGGATGTATCCGAGGAATATAAGGCACATGAGAAGGAGATCATCGCGGAGCAGATCAAGAACGATCCGAAGATGGCCGGCAAGCCTGAAAAGGTAATCGAGGGCGCTGTAAACGGACGCCTTAACAAAGAGCTGAAAGAGGTATGCCTGTTAGAGCAGGTATATGTAAAGGCGGAAGACGGCAAACAGTCCGTAGCGAAATACATCGAGCAGGTAGCAAAAGAAAACAACGCGGAGCTTTCCATTAAATCCTTCGTTCGTTTCGAGACCGGTGAAGGACTTGAGAAGAAGGAAGAGAATTTTGCGGAAGAAGTTGCGAAGCAGATGGGAGGAAACTAATAAGAAAAGTTTCAGCCTGAAATTCCTTGAAAACATAGGAAAGTCAAGCATTAGAGCGTGTTTTGTGAATATAAAGAGGGTATCATAAGTTATCGTAAATTATCGCAAAATATCATGGTAATTTTGGTAAAGATTTGGTACGGATTTTGGTAAGAGATTTTACCAAAGTCATTCACGAAAAGTTTGCTTGCTTATTCACTGTTTTGGAAGGAATGAAGTATCAATCAGTAATTGAATAGGAGTTTAAACAATAAGCATAAGGGCATTACCATTTGGAGAATAGAATGGTAGTGCCTTTATTTTTGTTGTTTAAAATCAAAAGAAAGGAACATAACAATATGAAAACAATTAAGAATATGAACGACTTACAAAAAGCACTCATGCCTACAATGGCAAAAATGGTTGACACATTAGCAGAAAAGAGTATATGAGACATTAAATTTCTTTCTACAAGAGTATTACAACAGTTATGATCCAGTTTCATATCAAAGGACGCTAGATTTTCTGTATTCGGCTGTGAAAGTAGAACCTAAAATAATGGGAAATAAAGTAGTAGCGTCTGTTTATATCGACACGGAATCTATGGACAACTATTATGAAGCTACTGGTTATCAGGTGGCTAAATGGGCGGATCAAGGCACACACGGAGGAACGATAGAAGGAAACAATACCCCTCATGTATGGCAAGATACCATAGATAATACTGTCAACAATGGTGAACTTTTGAAATTAGCAATGGATTATCTGAAAAGTAAGGGATTTTCAGTGAGGGCATAAGGAAAGGAATCTGAAGATATGGCAAAAGTAAATAATGCAGTTCGTATTGTGGAATTTGAAACAGAAAGTGATTTGTATGCACATATGGAGAATGATTTAGTAAGCTGCTTTGATGAACCAGATTCGAGATGCTACAAATTGAAGAATATCCAATTATTAGATGAAAACCATGCAATTTTATATTTTGAAGAAGATATAAATACAATCATGGTTAGATTTATTTATAACAAAGAAGTGTTACACATGGATGAAGCACCAGATGAAATAAGTTATTTTACAATTCAGGAAATATCTTTACTCAATGATTTAGGAATAATAACTATTGGTGATATGACTTATGACATTGAAGAAATTGAATATGTAATGGATATGTACGGTGTACGCCATGCAGATATTTTTTTGAATTAAGAAAGCGAGGAACAGTTTTTATGACAAGTAACCCAAATAGACAATATGAAAATGAACAGTACAAAAGAACACCTGATCCAGTAATGGAATCTGGATTCACAAACTATGAACGATTATTAGTGGAACTGAATAACCGTATGTACTATCCAAAAGAAACATATGAAAAATTCCTAAACGAGAATGGATTGCTTGCAGAAGATACTTTTGATAAGAATACAGATCATGCACAACTTTTGGAAACAGTATATTCCATTTTACAGACTTTACTTAGCAATATTGATATGTACCGAAAAATCGAAACTGAATTTGTCACGTCCGGTGAAGCGTCAACGGCATTACAGAACCGTTTGAAAGACCTTAGAGCAGAAATCAATAGGATAAAAGCAGAAATGCACTATACGGATTCTGACTTTTCATTTATGTATTACACACGATAAGAAAGGAGAAGTATCTGTATGGGCATAAATTTGATGTATTCACCGCTTGAAACAGTATTTGAAGCCACTATGGAACGTGAAGGACGGACGGTAACGGCATATACAAGTGGAAGTCAGTTTCAAGCCTTCATGCGAAGGAATGATGATGGAAATAATTATGAGGACAGGATTACGTTATTTTATCCTGTAACTGTACCTATTATACAAGGCAGCTTAGTTTCATATGGAAATAAAATATATATCCTTATCAATCGAGAAACAGAAGAAAATCATTGCTACTATAAATCAAGTGCATTAGCGTGTAACGGCATGATTACTTTAAATGACGGAACTATTGTAGGGATTCCGTGTTATGGTTCGACAATGAAGAATGGATTAGTAGAACAAAATAGTATCATGAATGTTATTGATGGAAATATGGAATTTATTACAGAATCCAATTCATTAAGTAGAAGTATTAAGATAGGAAATACTTTTAATGAATTTGGGCGAACATGGAAAATAGACAATATATATTATAAAGACGGTGTTTTACATATAATTGCAGAGGTCAAAGCGAATGAAACACCAGTAGAGAATTTAAGTATTGTTATTGATGGACTTACAGAAGCAATATATAACATAGGCGATACAGTACAACTAACAGCTACACCCTATATCAATACTATTGTAACAAGTGGTACTTTTACATGGGAAAGCTCAAATATAGATGTTGCTACTATTGATGGTGAAGGACTTGTTACATTTGAATATGTGGCTTGTATCGTCTGATATGCTATGGACTTTTACGAACATAAAGCCGTATAAGCCGATTTAAGGCGGTTTTGTGGGTGTAGGGTACTGTTGGACTACTACAAACGGAAAAGAACGCCTTAAAATGGATTGTAGAGCGTGTGAAACGGTATCGGTATATAGGCGGTGTGTTGTGTCCGTGATGAATCGACCTCCCTGTTAGACAAGACTAACACTATCTATAGTGATTTTTTTCTACCGACAAAATTTTAAGTTATGAGAAATAGTGGTAAATTGAATAAAAAAGAGGTATAATCAAAAGAAAACTAATGAATGGAGAAATGATTATGGCTCTTATAGAATGTCCTGAATGTGGTAAAGAAATAAGTGATAAAAGTGAAATTTGTGTACACTGTGGTTATCCAATTAAAAATACAATAGAAAAAGCAAAAGAAGATGATAATAAAATTGAAGAAACTAAATTTTTTACTATCTGCAATAAATGCGGTAACATAAATTTTACGAATAAAGCACGGATAGAGAATACTACTAAATCTCAGGGGTATCCGACTTGTATGATGTGTGGCGGAGAAATAAAAATACTTGCCGGAAAGCGGCAATGGATGAAAAAGAGTAAACGAGAAAGAGAAGATATAGTTCAAGAAGAAATACAGAGAGTAAAGCACAATCCTAAATATGATATTAGAATGGCTAATGAATATGGGAATGGTTTAAGGCCAGATTTAAATGTGCAACGTTATTGTCCGAGATGTGGAAAAGATTATTCAAAACTTAAAACACAACAAAGCATTATGATATGCGAATTTTGTGGTACAGAAATAGAATCTTCAGATATGCTTGTTTCTGACTTTGTAGAATTATGGGAAGAAGAAAAAAAGAGACTTGGTATAGATATACCACAAAACAGTGAACCAATAGAAAGGTTAATTATAAAAACTTTTTTGTTGGATAATGATAAATTTAGTGAAGCTTTGTTTAATGAAAGATGGCATGCAGAACAGTATAAAAGAAAGTCGCAACCAGTTGAAAAGAATATCCCTAAATGTCCTACTTGTGGTAGTTCTAACATTAAAAAGATTTCTGGATTATCAAAAGTAAGTAGTGTTGCATTGTGGGGAATATTTTCACGAAAAGTACATAAACAATGGCACTGTGATAATTGTGGAAGTGAATGGTAAAAAACTGAATAAAAATAAATGAAAAATTAGGATTATGGTGAATCGCCGTAGTCCTTTTTTTATTACCAAAATTCAAACAAAGGAAGGATGATTTTTATAAGTATGACAGAAAAAATATTAGTTGACAAAAGATTACTGAATGTAAAAGAATTTTGTGCCTATCTTGGCATAGGTCAGGCGAAAGCAAGAGAATTATTGACGAAAACGGATAATCCATACACGGTTAGACTAGACGGGCGTTTATATGCGAATAAGATATTGTTGGATAAGTGGATTGATTCTATCAGTGGAAATAAAGTAAAAAAGGTAATTTAGGGGATTGAAAATGAAGCAAAGTTTTCGTATAATCAATACGAAAGATGCTTCATTTCTTCCTATTATATATAGAAAGGAATGAGTGTTATGCCAAAAGATTTAAAAGGTAGAGAACTTCCAAAAGGAATTTATCAGAGGAAAGATGGGAGGTATGAAGCAAGAGCGTTAATAAATGGTATCAAGATTCAGTGACAACTCCACAGCTATACAATTTCAATTTGAAGGAGTTAAAAGTTGAATTTGAGAATCGAAAAGAAGAAGCAAAACAGGGTGTAGACAAAAAGTTGTCGAATATTACTTTGGATGAATGGTTTGAAGAGTGGTTTACCAGATACAAAGTGCCTAAAATCAAGGAAACAAGTATTACTCCAATGAAAACGAAGTATCGTGCAAATTTTGGTAGGTTGATTGGAAATATGAAAGTTGCAAATATTCGCAACATGGATATTCAGGATGTTATCAATACTATGCAACGAGAAGGAAGGGCGACTTCCAGTATGCGTGATGCTTTAGGGCGTGTTCGGGAGTGTCTTGAATCTGCTAAGAATAATCGGATCATATCAGAAACCCCATGTTTTGATATTACTGTGCCATGGGAAAATGTGACAAAGGAAAGACGATGCTTGTCCCAGGTGGAACAGAACCGATTTTTGCAACAAGTAGAAAATAATTGGTACAAGGAAATGTTCTATATTATGTTTCTTACTGGTATGCGTATAGGAGAAGTTGGCGGCTTAAAGTGGGAAGATGTAGATTTTAAAAACAAATGTATTGACAATATCAGTATCAATATCAATCGTTCCTTGTCATGCCAATATGAATCAGGAGTAAAAACAGTTAGACTGACCGCACCCAAAACACATAATTCATATCGCAAGATACCATTCATGGGAGAAGCAGAGGAAATGTTTTTATCCCAGAAGAAAAAGCAAGACAAAATCAAAAAGGAATTAGGCAAACGGTATAGAAGTGATGGGGAATTTTCTGATTTGGTATTTGTCACATCAATGGGTTCACCAGTGTTTAGATATCATGCAGAAAAAGAAGTCAAAAAAGTTGTAAAGGCAATCAATGAACAAGAGGCTTTTGATTCTGTAAGAGAACAAAGAGAACCGCATTATTTTGAAGATTTGTATCCTCATGCGATCCGGCACACGTTTTGTAGTAGATGTTTTCAGTTGAATATGAATCCCAAAGTTGTCCAGAAACTAATGGGGCATCAACACTATTCAACTACCATAGATATATATACACATGTTATGCAGGACGATATTGACAGCGAGGTATGTAAGTTGGAATCTGCCATTGCCACAATACCAGAGGAATGATTTTACCAAAGAGATATATTTTGTACCCAAATTTGAGGTTTACCAAATGTCAGAGAAATAATAGAGAAAACAATTTTGTACCAAAATATAAAGTTTGGTATAAATAGTTTATAGATGGCGAAAACCCTTGAAAAATAAAGAAAGTTAGATAAAAGTTTGCGAAGCAGATGGGCATGTAAATATGTCGGAAAGTAAAGCGGCTGTACAGAGATGTACAGCCGCTTTTTTTGACCGGAGGTATTTACTTCCGGGAAAAGATTTCCTGAGACAGTCTAAAGAAAATGTCGGAAGCGGCCGATATACTCAATAAGACACAGTGCGTTATGTACAATAGAAACGGATTTCGTAAGATGTCAAAGGAGGACAGTCAATGAGCAAAATCGAAGGTTATGGCGTTTATCAGAACAGCTATGCACAGAGCGCGGCAAACAGCAGATCCGCGAAAGGGACGGAGAAGACGGACAAGGCAGACAGGACGGAGCAGAAAGATCCTGTACAGCTGAGTAACCGGGCTAAGAAGCTGTTGGAAGAGCTGAAAAAGAATTACAATAATATGGATTTCATCGTTGCCGACTACGAGAACGAGGAAGAGGCTTCCGCGTATCTGGCGAAGGGAACGAAGGAATACAGTGTGCTGATTGAGCCCGAAACGCTGGAGGAAATGGCAGCGGACAAAGAGACGAAGGAAAAATACATGGGCATTCTGGATGATGCGGTAGATCAGCTGAAGGATATCAAGGACAAACTGGGGGACAAGGAAAATGAAGTGACCCACCTTGGCATTTCGATCGGCAGGGACGGCCAGGTTTCTTATTTCGCTGAGCTGGAGAAGGCCGGAGAAAGACAGAAGGAATGGATTGAGAAGTCCAGAGAGAGTAAGAAGGAAGATAGAGCCGAACAGGAGAAAAAGGCACAGGAGCAGAAAAATCAGGATATCGCGGCACAGGGACGCACGAAGAAAACCAGAGTTGAGGCGGGTTCCGTGGAAGAACTTCTTGAGAAGATCAAAGCAGTGGACTGGGATCAGATCAAATCGGAAGAAAAGCCTGTGACCGGCGGCAGATTTGATTTCAGTATCTGATCCGCATCTGTTTTTTGTAGAAAAATTATCAGAGTATCAATTTTATCAGGAAAGTATAAAAGGAAAATGTTATCAATGGAAAATGTGAAAAAAGAAACAGTTTCCGGGAAACAGGGTATTTTGAGAAATAAATATTATCTGTATCTGACGGAATTTTTTGCAGGAATGTCCGTGATGGCAGTGGAACTTGGCGCAAGCAGGCTGCTTGCGCCTTATTTCAGTTCTTCACAGATCGTCTGGACGATTATCATCGGGACGATTATGATTGCCATGGCGCTTGGGAATATCTGGGGCGGAAGAAGCGCGGATAAAAATCCGGACCCGGACAGGCTGTATGTGCGGATTATCATTGCTGCGGTATGGATTGCCGCAATTCCAGTGCTCGGGAAATATGTGATTATCGGAATTTCGGCGGCGCTGGTTCTCACGATCAGCAATCATTTTCTGGTCTGGGCGGCTTTTCTGGCCTGTATGATCATTTTTGTTTTTCCCCTGTTTCTGCTTGGGACAGTGACGCCTTCTCTTGTAAAGTATACGGTGGACAGCCTGGATGACAGCGGCAAAACGGTAGGGTCTCTGAATGCGTTCAATACGATCGGCAGCATTATCGGGACTTTTGTGCCGACTTTTGTGACAATTCCGGCGGTAGGAACTTCGATTACGTTTCTGATCTTCGCGGGAATTCTTTTTCTGCTCGCACTCGTTTATTTTGTCAGCACGAAGGGGAAAAAGAAGCAGTGTGTTTCGGCGGGTATTCTGTTCCTGGCCTGCTGTCTGTTCGGAGCCACCGGCAGTTTTGCCTTCTGGGAGCATAATCTGTTATTTGAGGGAGAATCCATTTATAATTATCTGCAGGTAAAGGAGACGGACGACAGCGTGATTCTTTCTACAAACGTGCTGTTCGGCGTACAGTCCATTATGAAGAAAAACGGAGGCGCGACCGGGATGTACTACGATTATGCAATGGCGGCTCCGGTGATGTCGGGCAGAGCGGACGGGGATATGCTGATTCTCGGAATGGGAACGGGAACCTATGCGAAACAGTGCCAGTATTATTATCATCCCTCCTCCATTGAAGGGGTGGAAATCGATCAGAAGATTACCGATCTGGCAGGCCGTTATTTTGAACTGCCGGATTCGATTCCGGTGACGACTTATGACGGTCGCAGTTATCTGGCGGCGGTGGAAGAAACCTATGATGTCATTATGGTGGATGCCTATCAGGATATTACCATCCCCTTTCAGATGTCGTCTCTGGAGTTTTTTACGCTGGTGCGGGAGCATCTGAATGAAAACGGGGTGATGGTAGTCAATATGAACATGCACTCCGATGCCGAAGGCAATATCAATGAACACTTATCGGATACGATCGCTTCCGTTTTCGATTATGTCTATACGGTGGATGTGGCCGGAACGACGAACCGTGAGCTTTTCGCCACGCAGAATCCGGAGGCTGTGGAATTTTTTGAATCCGGCAGGAGCGAAATTGAGGACCCGGAGCTTACGGCCATGCTGCAGCGGGTTTCGGACGGTCTGATGCCCTATGAAAAGGGAGATTATCTGTTGACGGACGATAAAGCTCCGGTAGAACTGCTCGGCATGCAGGTGATCGATGATCTGATTCAGCGTGAGCTCGTATATTACAAAGATCTTTTTAAACGCGAAGGGATTCAGGGACTGCTTCAATAAAAGAATAATTTGCGCCTTTTCCGGAGATACTGTTTTTACGGAGTGTTCATGCCGTCTGTAACAATACGGAGGTATGAGCGGAAGATCAGGAAAGGAGCAGTTGCAGGATGGAATTCAGAAACAGTGAGACGAAGAGCAATCTGATGCGCGCTTTTGCGGGCGAAAGTCAGGCCAGAAACCGCTATACGATCGCAGCGGGAACAGCGAGAGAAGAAAAATTATATGTGATCGAGGCAGTATTCCGCTTTACGGCGGAACAGGAGAAGGAGCATGCAGAGGTCTTTTATAAGTATCTGGAGGGAATGGCGGGAGAGAATATCGCGATCGACGGCGCCTATCCCGTGGATCTTTCCAAAGACGCGGCGGCGCTTCTGCGTATGGCACAGCACAACGAGTATGAAGAGCATGACGATGTCTACCGGAATTTCGCGAAGAAGGCGGAGGAGGAAGGATTCCCGGAGATTGCGGGCTCTTTTTTACAGATTGCGGAAATTGAGAAAATTCATGGAAACCGCTTCGGTCAGTTTGCCGAGTGGCTGGAAAAGGGCCAGCTTTTTGCGGCCGATGTGGAAACGGCCTGGATGTGCATGGAATGCGGGCACATCTACCGCGGGACCAAAGTTCCGCCGTCCTGTCCTGTCTGCCACAACGACAGAGGGTATTTTGTACGGCTGGAGCTTGCGCCTTATACAGGAAGCTGTTGTATGTAAGAAAGAGGAACTGTCCGGGAGACAGTTCCGTTTTTTTCGTTCCAATTTTTTTCATAGCGTTTTTAACAAAATTACTTTTCGTAATTCACAAGTTGTGATATGATAGATGAGGAATATTGAAAAATGCAAAGGAGTCCATGAGGAAGATGACCGGGACAGATGGGAAGAAGCGCCCGATGTCAAAGGAAAGACGGCGTTTTTTAAGGAAAATAATCATCTTCTTTCTCGTAATTGCGACGCCTGTTCTTACGGCGTTATGTATTTTTCTGGGAGTGCGGCTGCACCTTGTCAGCGGTGAACTGAGAAAATTACAGGCGCAGGCAGCTGAAGCGGCTGTCCTGCATTATGCGGAGGCTCCGGAAGAAAATGCCGGACGGGAAGAAGCGGAGGCTCCGGGAGAAAATACCGGACGGGAAGAAGCGGAGGCTCCGGAGGAAAATGCCGGATGGGAAGAAGCGGAGGTTCCGGAAGAAAATGCCGGACAGAAAGAAGCGGAGCCGCCGGAGGAAGCCGGGAAAGAAGCAGATGAGAGCCCGGTGGAAAGCAGTAGAGAAGAAAACAGAGACTGGGGTGCAGGAAACGGAACGGATACCGACCGGTACGCGGCAGAGGGCGTTACGGTATCCAGGCGTGACAGTACAGGGAAGCCGGCGGATGATACGGAGGAAGAAACGGTTTCCGAAGACGGAAGCATCCGAAAAGTATATCTGACGTTCGATGACGGACCGAGCTCCAATACAGGACGTATTCTGGACATTCTTGCGGAATATGACGTTAAGGCAACCTTTTTTGTAGTTGGCAGGGAAGAAGAGGCATATCAGGAACTGTATCAGCGGATCGTTGCCGAAGGGCATACGCTTGGGATGCATTCATACAGCCACAAATATGACGAGATCTACCAGTCGCTTGACAGCTATGTACAGGATCTCAGCAGGCTGCAGGAGTTTCTGTATGAAACGACGGGCGTATGGTGCAGATACTGCAGGTTTCCGGGAGGAAGCAGCAATACGGTCAGCAGGGTGGACATGCATGAGCTGATTGACTGGCTGGATGAGCAGGATATTACGTATTTCGACTGGAACGTTTCGTCGGGAGATGCATCGAACAGTTATATCAGTACGGATGAGATTCTGCGAAACTGTCTGTCTACACTGTCTACAAACCAGGAGAGTATTATTTTGATGCATGATGCATCGAATAAAAATACTACGGTACAGGCATTGCCGGAATTAATAGAACGGATTCAGGCGATGGATAATACCGTAATCGTTCCGATCACAGAAGAGACGGAACCGATACAACATATCAGTAAATAAAGAATGGAGGAACATAGAATGGGTTTTTTTTCAGACTTGAAAGATGATCTGTCTCAGGCCGTCAACGAGCTGATGCCGGAAGAAGAACTTCAGGCGGCTCTTGAGGAGGATGCGTCAGCGGATGAAGCTGCGGAGCTTTCCGGCAAAGTGCCGACTCAGGAAGATTTAAGCAATATGCTGGATGAGATGGATTCTTTTACGACAGAGGAGGAAGCGGAGCCGGATATCGTTTCGGAACCGGATGCATTTGAGGAGCCGGCTGAGGACGAAGTCGTAATCGAAGGAGATGAGCTGGAGGAGCTTGCGGCGCTGACAGAGCCGGAAGATATGCTTTCCGGGGAGGAGTTTCCGGAAGATCCGGCTTCGGAGGATCTGGTGGAAGAAGAGCTTCCTGAGGAACCGGTATCGGAAGAAACCGATTTCGAGGAGGCAGTTTCGGAAGATCCGGTTCCGGATATGTCTGAAGAACAGATGATCGATTTTATACCGGATGTGGATACATCGGTAAAGGAAGAAGAGCAAGCGGAAGCCGAAGCGCTTTTGCAGGAAAAAGAAAGGGAAGATGAGAAGATGGAGATGGAAATGGAAATGGATGTGCAGGAAAAAACAGTATCGGATGAAACTGCGGTCGTAACAGAAGGAATGTCAATCACAGGTGATATTACTTCCGGCGGTTCTCTTGAATTGATCGGTAATGTGATCGGTAATATCGATATTCTTGGCAAACTGAACATCACCGGCGGAATTCAGGGAAATTCCAGAGCAGCCGAGATTTATGCGGAAGGCGCAAGAATCAACGGGGAGATTAACAGCGGCGGCAGCGTAAAGATCGGACAAAGCTCCGTAGTGATCGGAAATATCAATGCCAGCAGTGCAGTGATCGCAGGCGCGGTAAAGGGCGATATCGATGTGCATGGACCGGTTGTTCTGGATACTTCCGCGATCGTGATGGGAAATATCAAGTCCAAATCCGTACAGATCAATAACGGCGCCGTAATCGAGGGTATGTGCTCCCAGTGCTATGCGGATGTTAATCCGACTTCCTTCTTTGAAGAAATCAAGAAAAATAAGGAAAAAGGCAAAAATAAATAATCTGATAATGGCATATTGACATAGTTGAACAGAGAGGAAGGCAATGGTATTAAGATGCAGCGTGTCCTATTGAAATTAAGCGGGGAAGCATTGGCCGGTGACAGAAAGACCGGATTTGATGATGAGACGATACGCGGAGTTGCTCTGCAGGTAAAACAGCTTGTCGAAGAAGGCATTCAGGTCGGCATTGTGATCGGAGGAGGAAATTTCTGGCGCGGCCGTTCCAGTGACAGCATTGACAGGACAAAAGCCGATCAGATCGGTATGCTGGCAACGGTTATGAATTGTATTTATGTCTCGGAAATATTCCGGAGCGTCGGTATGATGACCAGCGTTCTGACTCCTTTTGAATGCGGTTCTTTTACCAAACTGTTTTCCAAAGACAGGGCCAACAAATATTTTGCCAAAAACATGGTGGTATTTTTTGCGGGCGGTACGGGACATCCTTATTTTTCAACGGATACGGGAGTTGTACTGCGCGCGGTTGAGGTGGATGCGGATGTGATTCTTCTTGCCAAGGCGGTAGACGGAGTCTATGACAGCGATCCGCGCACGAATCCCGCTGCCGTAAGATATGAAGAGGTTTCGATTGATGAAGTGATCGAGAAAAATCTTCAGGTCGTGGATATGACGGCATCCATTCTGGCAAGAGATAATAAAATGCCGATGTGGGTGTTCGCGTTAAATGAAAAAAACAGCATCGTAAATACGATCAGGGGGAAATTTAACGGAACGAAGGTAACCGTATCGTAAGAGATGAGAGAGGAAGGTATTGAATAAGAAATGGATGACAGGCTGAAAACATATGATGAAAAGATGAAAAAAGCATATGATTTTCTGGAAACGGATCTTGGAACAATTCGGGCGGGGCGTGCCAATCCTCATGTGCTTGATAAAATCAAAGTGAATTATTACGGAACGCCGACTCCGATTCAGCAGGTCGGAAATATTACAGTTCCCGATCCCAGAATGATACAGATTGCTCCATGGGAGAAGAATCTGATTAAGGAGATCGAGAAAGCGATTATGATGTCCGATGTCGGTATTACGCCGAGCAATGACGGTGTTGTGATCAGGCTTGTATTTCCGGATCTGACTGAGGAACGAAGAAAAGAGCTGGTAAAGGACATTAAGAAACGCGGCGAGGATAACAAGGTTGCGATCAGAAATGCAAGGCGCGACGGAATGGATGCTTTTAAGAAGCTTGCTAAAGCCGAGGTTTCCGAGGATGAGATCAAGGAACTGGGAGATCAGCTGCAGAAGCTGACGGATAAATATATAAAGGATGTAGATAAGCTGGTCGAAGAGAAATCCAAAGAGATCATGAAGGTCTGATTGTTCATGCCGTACCGGCATGAAAGAGAGTCTGGTAATAAGAAGGTAATGAGGGGCTTGCGGGTAGGAAACTACGTTGCTGTCCCCTTTTTACGGTTTTACAGGGAGGATGCAATGAGAGAGGGTTTGAGAATACCGAATCATGTGGCAATTATTCTGGACGGAAACGGGCGCTGGGCTAAAAGCAAAGGAATGCCGCGCAATTATGGGCATGTTCATGGAGCAAAAACCGTAGAAGTCATCTGTGAGGAAGCATATCGTATGGGGATACAGTATCTGACGGTATATGCTTTCTCTACGGAGAACTGGAACAGGCCGCAGGATGAAGTGGATGCGTTGATGAAGCTTCTTCGCAATTATATGAAGACCTGCCTGAAAACAGCAGCGAAAAATAACATGTGCGTCCGCATTCTCGGAGATAAAACCGGTCTGGATGAGGATATCAGAGAGCGGATCGGGGAGCTGGAAGAGGCGACGAAGAACAATACCGGGCTGCATTTTCAGATTGCCATCAACTACGGCGGACGGGATGAGATCGTGCGTGCGGTAAGGAAACTGGCAGGAAGCATTGAAGAAGGAGTGCTGAAAAAAGAGGAGATTACCGAAGAGCTGCTTGCGGATGCGCTGGATACGCATGGTCTGCCGGACCCGGATCTTCTGATCCGTACCTGCGGCGAACTGCGGCTTTCCAATTTCCTGTTATGGCAGCTTTCCTATACGGAATTCTATGTTACGGATACGGCATGGCCCGATTTTTCAAAAGAAGAATTGGAAAAAGCTGTGGAGGCATATAATAACAGAGACAGAAAATATGGTGGGATTTTATCGTGATTCGACCGCTGTGAGGCGGCAGGGGATAGTGTATGACGCAAATGAAGACGGGAGGTGCGGAGATGTTTCGTACGAGATTGCTTAGTGGAATTGTGCTGGTCGTGATTGCGGCAGGCACGATCATAGCGGGTGGTTTTCTTTTGGCGGCGGTATTGTGCGCCATATCGCTGATCGCGTACCGGGAGCTGACGAAGGCAACGGGCATACATGACGGGGAAAAAGCAGTGAATGCCCTGGAGGTAACGGGATTTTTGATGATATTGCTCTATTACGCAGGGCTGTATGCCGGTTTACTGCGGATGGAAGAATATGATCGTTCCGTAGTTTACCGCGTCTTCATGAGTATCTCGGTCATCGCGGTCCTGGCCTTTATGTTCGTGTATGTATTCAGCTTTCCAAGGTTTCAGGCAGGACAGGTGATGGCGGCATTTTTTGCATTGATCTACGGCCCAATGCTTCTTTCCTTTCTCTATATCATCCGGGAGGGATGGGAACAGGGAGCCTATCTGACGGCGCTGGTGTTTCTGTGTTCCTGGGGAAGCGATACCTGTGCCTATGTGGTGGGAGTCCTGTTCGGAAAACATAAGATGACACCGAAGCTGAGTCCCAAGAAATCGATTGAGGGAGGAGTCGGCGGCGTCGTCGGTGCGGCGCTGCTGTTCGGTCTGTATACTTATTATGTGATCAACCCCTTTTCTGCGGAATCGCTGCGGATGGGACTTGGCAGCGCGATGTGCCTCGGAGCGGTCGGAGCGCTGGTTTCCATGGTCGGAGATCTGGCGGCATCGGCCATTAAGCGGGACCATAATATTAAGGATTACGGAAAGCTGATACCGGGACATGGCGGTATTATGGACCGGTTTGACAGCGTGATCATTGCCGCGCCGTTTATTTTCTTCGGGCTGGCGATGATTACAGGTTGAGAAAAGAACAGAGGAATGAGAACAAAATGAAAAAAATCGCAATATTGGGATCGACGGGCTCGATCGGAACACAGACGCTTCAAATCGTGAGAAATAACCCGGAGCTGCAGGTTACCGCGCTGGCTGCGGGGACGAATGTGAAGCTTATGGAGCAGCAGATCAGAGAGTTCCGGCCGCAGCTGGCGGCCATGTGGAGTGAAGAGGCGGCATCGGATCTGGCCGGAAGAGTTGCGGATACGGATGTCCGAATCGTAAGCGGCATGGAAGGACTGCTGGAAATTTCCACGATGGAGGATATGGAGACGCTTGTTACCGCGATAGTCGGTATGATCGGAATTCGTCCGACGATTGCGGCAATCGAACATGGAAAGACAATCGCGCTTGCCAATAAGGAAACACTGGTGACGGCCGGACATATTATTATGCCGCTTGCCAGAAGGAAAGGCGTTTCCATTCTGCCTGTAGACAGCGAGCACAGCGCTGTTTTTCAGTCTATGAACGGTGAAAACAAAGAGCGGATCAGTAAGATCATTCTGACCGCTTCCGGCGGACCCTTCCGGGGGAAAAAAAGAGAAGAGCTGAAACGAATGACGATTGAAGATGCGTTGAAGCATCCGAACTGGTCGATGGGCAGGAAGGTGACGATCGACTCGGCGTCCCTTGTCAATAAGGGACTGGAAGTTATGGAGGCCGCCTGGCTTTTTGACGTTCCCTTAGAGCGGATTCAGGTCGTAATCCATCCGCAGAGTATTATCCATTCCGCGGTGGAATATGCGGACGGCGGTATTATGGCACAGCTTGGCATGCCGGATATGAAGCTGCCGATTCAATATGCGCTGTTCTATCCGGACAGAAAGCCGCTGGCAGGGAAAAGAGTGGACTTTTTCGAACTCGGACAGCTGACCTTTGAGAAGCCTGATACGGAAACGTTCAGAGGGCTCTCGCTTGCCTTTGATGCGGCAGGAACGGGCGGAAGCATGCCTACGGTATTCAATGCTGCGAACGAAAAAGCGGTGGCTTTGTTTATACAGAGGAAAATTGGTTTTCTGCAGATTCCGGAATTAATTGAAGAATCCATGGGGAACCATAAAGTAATAGAGAACCCTTCTGTGGAGGAGATTCTGCAGGCAGAAGCGGAAACTTATGAAGCGATAGAGCGGATAACAGGTTAAGGGAAAGGCAGGGCCAATGGCTTGATTAAAACAATTATTTTATTTGTGATTATTTTCGGAATTGTGGTTATATCGCACGAATTCGGTCATTTTCTGATCGGAAAGCGAAATGGTATCCGGGTACTGGAATTTGCCGTAGGTATGGGACCGACTTTATTCTCTTTTCAAAAAGGCGAAACCAAATATTCTCTGAAACTTTTTCCGATTGGCGGCGCCTGTATGTTTGACGGTGAGGACGGTATGGCGGATGAGAAGGGAGAGGCGGATGAGCATTCTTTTCTGAAAGCCAATGTCTGGGCAAGGATCGCAACCGTATTCGCCGGGCCTTTTTTCAATTTTCTGCTGGCTTTCATTTTTTCACTGATTCTTGTGGCATTTAACGGCTCGGACAGACCGGTGGTCCAGCAGATCATGGAGGAATCGGCGGCAGAAGAGGCCGGAATCCTTCCGGGCGATAAGATTGTCCGAATCAACGGGGAGAAGATTTATCTCTACCGTGAGGTCAGCCTGATCTCTGCATTAAATCAGGGAGAAACGCTGCAGCTACGTCTTGAACGGGGCGGTGAAACGAGGGACGTGACGATTGTGCCGCGCTATGATGCGCAGGATGGCAGATATTATATCGGACTGCGCGGTGCGGGAGAATATTTTAAATGTAATCCGCTGCAGGTATTCCAGTATGGCGTTTATGAGGTGCGCTATTGGGTGAAAGCCACTTATAAGAGCCTGCTGATGCTTCTGCAGGGGCAGGCGTCGAAGGATGATGTGTCCGGTCCGATCGGCATCGCGCAGTTTGTGGGAGACACTTATGACGAAGTGAAGGATTATGGTATTTCCTCCGTGATCTTTACGATGATGAATATCATCATTCTGCTGTCCGTCAATCTTGGCATTATGAATCTGCTTCCGCTGCCGGCGCTGGACGGCGGCCGGCTTGTATTCATGTTTCTGGAGGTGCTGCGCGGCAAACCGATTGCCCCGGAGAAGGAAGGGCTCGTACACTTTGCCGGGCTGATCGTGTTTATGATTCTGATGGTGTTCGTCATGTATAACGATATCATGAAGATCATCCATTAGTATTTCGGTAAAGTTACCAAATATACCCCGTAAATTTTGGCAGGTTTGTATGATTGCCAGGGTGTGAAATACGGGGTATAATTCATAGCAACAGGTCAAAGGGGCCGGATGGACGCACCGTAAGGCGGCGTGGACGGCCCTTTTCGTATCATAATCTATTATTCTGAATTTCATGCAGATTTTTCCTGCATCAATCGTGGACAGCAAACAGTAAGGATATTTTGTGAAAGGCGGAATCTGACGGATTTTATCGGACAGGTAATTCCCGGACCCGTCAGGATGAATATCGGAGGAATGTGAATGAATTATTGTACGGGCGTGTATTGGAACAAAGGCGCGGTACGGGAGCTTAACCAGGATTCGGTTATCGTCCTGCAGGCTTTGACATCGGGGGGAAGCGTGCTGATGGCAGCGGTCTGTGACGGTATGGGCGGCATGGACAGAGGAGAATGCGCCAGCGGATATCTGACGGAAGAGCTGATTACATGGTTTTATGACAGCCTGCTTGCCGCAGTGGGAAGGAAAAAGCCGCTGTGGGTAATCAGGCGTTCTCTGGAGCGGAAGCTGTACCGGGTACAGAACAGAATGCAGGCTTACGCGGGAAAGCATGGGCTTCAAATGGGGACAACCATGTCTCTGCTCGTTCTCCGGGAGAAAAAATATCTTCTCTGGCATCTGGGAGACAGCAGGATCTACCGGCTGTCGAGCCGGCGGAAAAAGAAAATGGAGCTGATGACGACGGATCATGTGATGGGAACAAACTGTCTGACGAAATGTGTCGGAAGCTTCGGCTTTTTCCGGCCGGATTTTCGAATGGGAGAGATCCGGCGGGGAGAGGCCTTTCTGATCTGCAGCGATGGTTTCTGGCATCGGATGCGGGCGGAAGAAATGCGGGAAGCGCTGGAACCGGAGCTGATGACGGAAGAGCGGTGCGAAAGACGGCTTGGTGAAATCGGTGAGGCGGCGATGCGGCGCGGCGAGCGGGATAATTTGTCGGCGGTTTATATCTGGGCGCCCAGATGCGCGCCGGCCGTATCGGCATGTCCGGCAGGATGAAAAGGAAAGGGGGTATGGTTTCGGATGGAAAAAACGGGTGTCGTACTGTTGGAACGGTATGAGCTTTGTAAGAAGATCGGTGCAGGGGGAAGCGGCGCTGTTTATCTTGCGTGGGACAGGCATCTGGAACGTTTCGTGGCTGTTAAGGAAGAGCTGCGGACGGCGGAGACGGAAAGCTTCGCAAAGGACGGCGATTTTCTGCGCGAGGAAATGAAGATGCTGAAAGCGCTGCAGCATCCGATGCTGCCGGCGGTCTATGACTATTTCGGGGAAACGGAACAGTATCTTGTCATGGAATATATTCCGGGAGAAAGTTTACATAACTTTATTGAAAGAGAAGGGGCGGTACCGGAGGGACAGGCGTGTCAATGGGCATTGCAGCTGCTCAATCTGCTCTCTTATCTGCATGCGCGGAAGCCTCCGGTGATCTATCGGGATTTAAAGCCCGCCAATATCATCCTTTGCCCTGACGGGAATCTGCGGGTAGTAGATTTTGGAGCGGCCAGGCAGGCATGCTATGACGGCCGCCGCCCGGAGCATCTGGCGGGAACTGCGGGCTACGCGGCGCCGGAGCAGCTGTGCGGGAAAGCGGATGAAAGAAGCGATCTTTATACACTTGGAGCGACATTGTATCATATGCTGACAGGACACGATCCGGGCAGACCGCCTTACGGACTCCGTCCGGTCAGGAGTATGCGGCCGGAGGTATCGCAGGAGCTGGAATGGATCGTCGCAAAATGTACCGGGGCGGAGCCTGTAAGACGCTATCAAACCGCGGAAGAGCTGCGGAAGGATTTGGAAAAACGGAAATTTTCCGGAAGAAAGTTCTTTTTCCGAAGATTCGGGAGCCGGAAACGGCATGTTCTCAGACGGATGGAGAAGAAGATCTGGCTGACGGAAAAAAGAAATGTTGGCCTGTTTACGGCCGGGATTCTGCTGTGCACATTTACCGCGCTCGTCTCCATACAGGCAATGGGAAGAGAGAAACCGCTGCCGGTCATCGTTTATAACAGACAGGGACAGAAAGTGGTCATTCGCTATGACAGCGTTTATACGCCGGATGGGAATCTGCTGTTGGAGCTGAAGCAGGAGCTTTTCGGGGAAGAGGGCATTCAGGAGCTTTCCGTCGGGCTGACGGACTGTGAGACCGGTAAACGGCGGGAGCGGATTTTTTACATACGGGGAGGAAGCGGCGGGGAAATGCAGAGCGGGGAGGAAATGGGAAAATAGCTTTTCTATTCACTTTATTTGTTGTAAAATAGTGTGAAGAGATTTCTTTTGAAATGAGAGCTGCAGGCCGACGGCATGGAGGCCGGCATGAGAAGAGAACGTGCCCGGCGCGCCGGGCAGAATGGAGAAACGGTATGTATCGGGATCATACGAAGAAAGTGATAATTGGAAACAGAGTGATCGGCGGAGGAAATCCGATTTTGATCCAGTCGATGACCAATACGAAAACAGAGGATGTGGAGGCGACGGTGGCGCAGATTCTGCGGCTTGAGCAGGCTGGCTGTGAGATCATCCGGGCGACGGTCCCGACGATGGAGGCCGCCGGAGCACTCGGAGAGATTAAGAGGCGGATTCATATTCCGCTTGTGGCGGACATTCATTTCGACTATAAAATGGCGGTGGCGGCGATCGAGAACGGTGCGGACAAGATCCGTATCAATCCGGGGAATATCGGAAGCAGGGAAAAGGTGGAGGCGGTCATTTCGGCGGCCAGAGAGCGGAATGTTCCGATCCGGGTAGGCGTCAACAGCGGTTCTCTGGAGAAGGAGCTGGTGGAGAAATATCAGGGCGTGACAGCGGAGGGAATCGTGGAAAGCGCTTTGGACAAAGTACATATGATCGAGGAGTTAGGATACGATAATCTGGTGATCAGCATCAAATCCTCCGATGTCATGATGTGTGTCAGAGCACATGAAATTCTGGCGCAGAAGACGAATTACCCGCTGCATGTGGGCATTACGGAGGCCGGAACTCTTTACAGCGGGAATATCAAGTCGGCGGCAGGACTCGGCATTATTCTGTATCAGGGTATCGGCGATACGGTTCGGGTTTCCTTAACGGGCGATCCGGTGGAGGAGATCAAATCGGCCAAACTGCTGCTTCGGACGCTTGGACTGCGCAGGGGCGGCATCGAGGTGGTATCCTGTCCGACCTGCGGCAGAACAAGGATCGATCTGATCGGTCTGGCCAATCAGGTGGAAACGATGGCTGCGGAATTTCCGCTCAATATCAAAGTGGCTGTCATGGGATGTGCCGTGAACGGGCCCGGAGAGGCGAAGGAAGCCGATATCGGCATCGCAGGGGGCGACGGAGAGGGGCTGCTTTTCAAGCATGGTGAAATCATAAGAAAGGTGCCCGAAGACCAGCTGCTTGCGGTACTGCGGGAAGAGCTCGAAAACTGGAAAGGATGAGCCGGATGGCCAAGAATTTTTTTGATGTGTTTCCGACACTGAAACTGGATAGCGGTATAAGAGATCTGTTTGCGTTAGTAAGCGTGGAGAAAGTTTCCGCTACCAAACGCAAGGATTTTCTGCGGATATATATTTCTTCGGACAGACTGATCCGGAAGGAGGATGTTTTTTTCGTCGAACGGGAGATGAAAAGGCAGTTCTTTCCGGGAGCATCCATGATCATCCGCATTTATGAGAAATTTCATCTTTCCTCGCAGTATACGCCGGAGAAACTGATGGATATTTACCGGGAAAGCATCTTACTGGAGCTTCGGGAGTATTCACCGGTAATCTATCACCTTTTTAAGAATGCGGATATCACTTTTCCGACACCCGACAAAGTTATGTTAACCATCGAGGATACGATTCTGGGAAAAGAGAAGGGCGAAGAGCTGGTACGGATTCTGGACAAAATCTATAACGAGCGCTGCGGATTCTCCATAGAGGTGCTGACAGCCTATAAGGAGCATAAAAGCACGAAGCACAGGGAAGAGGATGAAAAGAGGCTGGCCATGCAGATTGCGGAGATTTCCGCGCGGGCCGGAGGAGGACGGAACGTTCAGGAACAGGAAGATGCCGGAGCCGGGACAGACGGACCGGGAGGAAACGCTGCCGGCTCCGGTAACGGGGAAGCAGCGTCAGAAGCCGGCAGCAGGACGTCCGCATCGGCAGATGGAAGCGGAAAGAAGCCGGAAGGAAAGACCGCGGCATGGAACGGACCGGGAGCAGGCGGACCGGGCAGGGGCTTTCAGAAGGGCCGGGGCGCGGGAACGGATATGCGCCGGCAAGTGAAGCGTTCCGATAATCCGGATGTTTTGTATGGAAGAGATTTTGAAGAAGAAGCGATTCCGATGGAGGAGGTCATTGGAGAGATCGGCGATGTCGTTGTGCGGGGGAAGATTCTGAATTTTGATAAGCGCGATATTAAAAATGAAAGATCGATCCTGATTTACGATATTTCGGATTTTACCGACACCATGACGGTAAAGCTGTTTGTGGCAACGGAGCAGGCCGGAGAGATGACGGCGGAAATGAAACCGGGCGCTTTCGTAAAACTGAAGGGAACGGCCGTAATCGACAAATTTGATCATGAGCTGACCATCGGTTCTATTTATGGTGTCAAAAGGATTCCCGATTTTACGATTTCCCGTTCCGATACAGGCGTGCGCAAGCGGGTGGAACTGCATTGTCATACGAAGATGAGCGATATGGACGGCGTTTCGGAGGCGAAGGATATTGTAAAGCGGGCATATAAATGGGGCCATCCGGCGATTGCCATTACCGACCATGGGGTTTTACAGTCTTTTCCGGATGCCAATCATGTATGGGAGGACCTGTGGAAGGCAGAGAAGAATAAGAGAAAGGAAGCGGGAGAAGAAGACCCGGATAAACAGGACTTTTTCAAGGTTATTTACGGTGTGGAAGCCTATCTGGTAGATGATCTTCGGGAAATTGTCACCAACGGGAAGGGACAGGATTTTCAGGGAGATTTCGTCGTATTTGATATCGAGACGACGGGATTTTCGCCGGTTCATAATAGAATTATTGAAATCGGCGCTGTCAAAGTGTCCGGAGGAGCCATTACGGACCGTTTCTCGGCTTTTGTCAACCCGGAGGTGCCGATTCCCTTTGAGATCGAGAAACTGACCGGAATTCAGGATGATATGGTCATGAATGAGCCGCTGATCGACGTGATTCTGCCGCAGTTTCTGGAGTTTTGCGGGGATGCCGTGCTGGTGGCGCATAACGCGAATTTTGATATGAGTTTTATCATGGAAAACTGCGACAGACTGGGAATTGCCCATGATTTTACGTATGTGGATACGGTGGGGATCGCGAGAATCCTGCTTCCCGGCCAGGCGAAGCATACGCTGGATGCGGTGGCCAAAACGCTCGGCGTATCACTTGAGAATCATCACCGCGCGGTGGACGATGCGGAGGCGACGGCGGAGATTTTCGTAAAGTTTATCCCGATGCTTAAAGAGGAAGGAGCGGACACGCTGGCGAAGGTGAACGCGATGGGCAAATCCAGTCCCGATATTGTGAAAAAGCTGCCGACCCACCATGCGATCATTCTGGCCAAGAACAATGTGGGACGTATGAATCTGTACCGGCTCGTATCGGAGTCCCATTTAAATTATTTCGCCAGAAGACCGAGGATACCGAAGAGTCTGCTGCAGGAATACAGGGAGGGATTGATTCTTGGAAGCGCCTGTGAAGCGGGGGAGCTGTACCGCGCGCTTTTGGATGGCAAACCGGATGCGGAGATCGCAAGACTTGTCCGCTTTTATGATTATCTGGAGATACAGCCCCTGGGGAATAATGCGTATATGATCGCTTCGGAGAAGCTTCCCAATATTAACTCGATGGAAGATATCATGGAGATCAACCGTAAGATCGTAAAGCTGGGGGAACAGTTTCAGAAACCGGTGGTCGCAACCTGTGACGTACATTTTCTGGACCCGGAGGATGAGATCTACCGCCGTATCATTATGGCAGGGCAGCATTTTGCCGATGCGGACAATCAGGCGCCCCTGTATTTTCGGACAACGGAGGAAATGCTGGAGGAATTTGCCTATCTGGGGAGCGATAAGGCGGAGGAGGTCGTCATTACCAATACGAACAAAATCGCGGATATGATCGAATCCATGTCGCCCGTCAGACCGGACAAGTGTCCGCCTGTTATCGAGAACAGCGATAAGCTTCTGACGGATATCTGTTATAAAAGAGCTCATGAGATATACGGGGATACGCTTCCCGAAATCGTGGAGGCCAGACTGGAGCGGGAGCTGAATTCCATTATTTCCAACGGTTTTGCGGTGATGTATATTATCGCGCAGAAGCTTGTGTGGAAATCCGTGGAGGACGGTTATCTGGTAGGGTCCAGAGGTTCCGTCGGATCTTCCTTCGTGGCGAATATGGCCGGGATTACGGAAGTAAATTCCCTGAGCCCTCATTATCTGTGTCCGAAATGTCACTATTATGATTTTGATTCCGAAGAAGTGCGGGCGTTTAGCGGCGGCGCCGGATGCGATATGCCGGATAAGAACTGTCCGGTCTGCAATACACCGTTAAGCAAGGAGGGGTTCGACATTCCTTTCGAGACGTTTCTTGGTTTTAAAGGCGATAAAGAGCCCGATATCGACCTGAATTTTTCGGGAGAGTATCAGAGTAAGGCACATAAATATACGGAGGTGATTTTCGGCTACGGACAGACCTATCGTGCGGGAACGATCGGCACGCTGGCGGATAAAACGGCTTTTGGTTATGTTAAAAATTATTACGAGGACCATGGGGAACGGAAGCGGACCTGTGAGATCAACCGGCTCGTTGCGGGCTGTACCGGCGTCAGAAGAAGTACGGGGCAGCATCCGGGAGGCATTGTCGTTCTGCCGGTGGGAGAGGATATCAATTCCTTTACGCCGGTGCAGCATCCGGCCAATGATATGAAAACGGATATCGTGACGACGCACTTCGATTACCATTCCATCGATCACAATCTGTTAAAGCTTGATATTCTCGGACATGATGATCCGACCATGATCCGTATGTTACAGGATATGACCGGCATCGATCCGGTTACGATTCCGCTTGACGACAAAAAGGTCATGTCGCTTTTTGCCTCTACGGAGGCGCTGGGCATCCGGCCGGAACAGATCGGCGGTATTCGGCTCGGATGTCTCGGCATTCCGGAGTTTGGAACGGATTTCGCGATGCAGATGGTTATCGACGCCAAACCCAAATGTTTTACGGATCTGGTGCGTATCGCGGGGCTTGCCCATGGAACCGATGTATGGCTCGGCAACGCCCAGACGCTGATCGAGGAGGGGAAGGCGACCATTTCTACGGCGATCTGCTGTCGTGACGATATTATGATCTATCTGATTCAGATGGGCGTGGACCCGGCGCTTTCCTTTACCATTATGGAGAGCGTCCGGAAGGGAAAGGGCCTGAAACCGGAGTGGGAAGAGGCCATGAAGGCGGCGGACGTACCGGACTGGTATATCTGGTCCTGCAAAAAAATCAAATACATGTTTCCGAAGGCGCATGCCGCGGCCTATGTCATGATGGCATGGCGGATCGCCTATTGCAAGATCAATTATCCGTTAGCCTATTATGCTTCTTTTTTCAGCATCCGGGCATCCGGGTTTTCCTATGAACTGATGTGCCAGGGGCAGCAGCATCTGGAAAGCGTAATGGCGGATTACCGCAGCAGGAGCGATACGCTGAGCAAGAAGGAGCAGGATTCCTATCGGGATATGAGGATCGTGCAGGAGATGTATGCGAGAGGCTTTACCTTTGCGCCGGTCGATCTTTTCTCCGCAAAGGCGAGACAGTTCCAGATCGTC
Organism: uncultured Lachnospiraceae bacterium; assembly: GCA_937910785.1. Taxonomy (GTDB): domain Bacteria; phylum Bacillota; class Clostridia; order Lachnospirales; family Lachnospiraceae; genus UBA3282. The sequence continues at coordinate 29,682 of CALDLG010000132.1, forward strand.
GGGGACAAACAGCTCATGCCGTCTTTAAGCAGTATCGACGGAATGGGTGAGAAAGCGGCCGACGCGGTGGTGGAGGCGGCCAAAGACGGGCCTTTTCTGTCAAAGGATGATTTCCGCGACCGCACGAAGGTATCCGCCACCGTAACGGAGCTGATGAGCCGTCTCGGTATACTGGGAGACCTGCCGGAGTCAAACCAGATCAGCCTGTTCGATTTCGCGATCTGAGAACGGTTTCCGCCGCCGGTCCGTACAGGCTGTCCGGCTGGCCGGAGAAGCTGTCTGAGATGAGCGGCAGCCGGCGGAAGCCTTTACAATTACGATATGAAATGTTATACTTGAAAACAAAAAGGAGGATGTATTATGTCACATGTAAAGGGTTTATCTGCGGAGGAATCTTTACGCAAATTGCAGCAGGGGAATGAGAAATATCTGAGCGCATCCGCTAATCCGGGTGATGTTTCGCCGGCGATTCGAAAAGATACCTGTGAAAACGGACAGTTCCCTTATGCGGTTGTTATTACCTGCTCCGACTCACGCGTCATTCCGGAAAGTATCTTCTGTGCCGGTATCGGAGAGCTGTTTGTCATCCGCGATGCGGGAAATGTTGTCGGTGATTTCGAGCTCGGCAGTGTGGAGTATGCGGTAGATCATCTCGGTTCCAATCTGGTCGTTGTTCTCGGACATACGAACTGCGGAGCGGTCGGCGCGGCGATCGGCGGCGGTGGAGAAGGCTTCATCAAAGCGATTACGGATGAGATCATGGCAGTAATCGGAGAGGAAAAGGACGGATACAAGGCGAGCTGCCTGAATGTGGAAAACAGCATCGGGAAGATCAGGAGCAGCTTACATATGTCCGATGAGGTGAAAGTTGTCGGAGCAATTTATCATATAGAAGACGGTCATGTGGAATTTATGGAGTAATCCGTATTCCATCCGGTGAACCGGAAAAAAATCGATTAAAAAAGTGCGTCAGACGGAATGTCCGGCGCACTTTTTCATGGGCCGTGCGTTCCCGATTTATGCCTCGTTCATACAATAATGTGAAGAGATTTTTCAGGCCATCCGGTAGGATGCCGCCTGAGAAAATCGAAAGCTTCGCATTTCTGAAGGAAAAGGAGACTTCGACTTATGGCTATCGGTTATTTAACGATACAGGCGAGGACAGCACGGGAAGCAATTCCTCTTGCGGGGGTACAGATCAGGGTCCTGGATGATACGGGACGCAGCGTTTATCAGCTGACAACGGATGAAAACGGGGATGCACAGATGGTGTCTCTGGAAACGGTTGGAAGAGAGCTTTCTCTGGACCCTTATTATGGCGGGAGGCCCTACGTTGCCTATGATGTGATCGCACAGGCGGCGGGCTTCCATCCCATTTCGGTTCTGGGAATTCCCATCTATGAAAAAGAAAACGCCACGCTGCCGCTTGCGTTCGTCCCGTTGTCGGAAGGACAGCGCAGTCCGGCCGCAACAAGGATCGATGTCGGGACGCCGGCCGTTGCCATGCGCGGGAAGCGCTATCAGGAGGCGCCTGTGGCGGAACCCTATGTGCTGCGTCAGGTAATTATTCCCAATCCCATTACCGTACACCTCGGAAGGCCGACAGCGGCGGCGTCCAACGTGCAGGTATCCTTCCCGGATTATGTCAAAAACGTGGCAAGCAGCGAGATTTATCCCACCTGGCCGGAGGCGGCTCTGCGGGCCAATATTTATGCGATCATAACCTTTGCATTAAACAGGGTATTTACGGAGTGGTACAGAAATCAGGGATACGGCTTTGACATTACAAACAGTACCGCGTACGATCAGGCCTTTGTATATGGGAGGCCGGTCTATGATTCGATCGTCCGGATCGTGGATGAGATCTTCAATGAATATGTCCGTAGACAGGGGCAGATTTCGCCCTATTTTACATCCTTCTGCAACGGTACGACGACGACCTGTTCCGGCATGTCCCAGTGGGGGACGGTGACACTGGCGCAGCGGGGGCTTACGCCTTTACAGATTCTGCGCACTTACTATCCGGATGATGTGGAAATTGTCACAACGGATATCGTTGCCAATGTGCCGTCTTCCTATCCGGGAACGCCGCTTAGGACCGGCAGCAGAGGGCTTGACGTGCAGACGGTGCAGACGTATCTGAACAGAATACGAAGGAATTATCCGGCGATTCCGGCGATTACGGATGAGACGGGCGTATTCGGCAGCAGTACGAAGGCGGCGGTCATGAAATTCCAGAGTATTTTCAGGCTGGCTGCGGACGGGATTGTCGGAAAATCCACCTGGTATAAAATTTCGCAGATTTATGCCGCGGTGACCAGGCTGGCGGAGCTTGACAGCGAGGGAACCGCGCTCGGTATCGGAACGGTGCCTCCGGCGGCGGTATTGCGTCAGGGGTCCAGAGGAGCGGATGTGATCACGCTGCAATATCTTCTGGATACAATCGCGGAGTTTTATCCCGGTATCCCGGAGGTGGAACAGGACGGTATTTTCGGAGAAGCGACGAAGCAGGCAGTTCTTGCTTTTCAGCAGCAAAAAAGTCTTTCTCCGGATGGTATCGTAGGGACCGGTACATGGAACGCGTTATATGCGGCTTACCTTGGAATACAGGAGAATGTGCCCATGCCGGGGCCTGACGGCGGAACCGAAACAAGGGAGTATATTGTCCGGCCCGGAGATACCTTATGGCTGCTTGCGCAGCGATACGGGACTACGGTGGAGGAAATCAAAAGACTGAACGGACTGAGCGGAGATCTGCTGAATGTCGGTCAGGTGCTGCGGATACCGGCGGGAACGGGGGCTTCCTGCTTCGAATATACGGTCCGCGCCGGAGATACGCTGTGGCTGCTTGGCCAACGATATGGGACTACGGTAGAGGAAATTAAGAGGCAGAACGGGCTGAGCGGAGATCTGCTGAATATCGGTCAGGTCCTTTGCATCCCCCGTTAAAAAAGAAGGAGCATTACTGCTCCTTCGTATACTGTATAATCCTTTCCATATCGGAAATGAGTTCCCTTGAATAAGTATCCGCTTCCCAGTATACCCGTTCGGCTTCTGAGAAATTGCCGCTGTTGATGGCATTTATCACGCCCATCCCGTAAGTATGGAATTTCCGGTGTTTGGCTCCGAGTCCTTCCCAGATTGGCAGAACACCCGGTATATCCGGCGTTACCGCATAGTAGAAATGGCCGAAGCCGCATTTGGTGGAATCTAACTGCAGCGGTATGATTTCTCTTTCATTGACCATTTTGCGAAGATTCTCAAGCCAGGTGCGGTGCGAAGAAATCGCGGTCTGCATATATTCCGCAAATTCTTCTTTCTCCATATGAAAGAAGGCATCCTTTGTCATATTGCCCATCTGCTTTACGGTCAGATCCAGCGTCTTTTCAATGCCGACGACAGGCTGTGTAGCCTGCTGAAGATCGTGTCCGACCTGACGCATGAATTCCGTACAGTCCTTGAGCTGATTCTCCATTTCCGTCATGGAACTGCTGATTTCTTCACTGACGGCGGCGATGGAGCTGACGGATTCATTGACGCCGGAAACATGATTCTGGCTTTCCTGATTCAGCGACCATACGTTGCTGATTTTATCTGCCATTGTTGCCAGAGATTCGATGGTATTTTTGGAACTGAGGAGACTCTGTCTGGAAGCGTTTTTCATATTATCCACGAAAGAGCCCATATTTTTTGTCATTTTCTGGGTGTCTTCCGCCAGTACCCGGATTTCATTGGCAACGACGGAGAAACCCTTGCCCGCTTCGCCGGCCCTTGCGGCTTCCACGGAAGCATTCAGAGCGAGCAGGTTCGTCTGCAGGGAAATGGAGTCGATGCCCGCGATGACATTGCTGACCTGATTGATGATATTGATCAGATCGTCCATATCCTTCTGCATCTGACGGGAGACGGCGATCGTCTGCTCGGAAAGTTCCCTGATTGCGGTCAGTTCGTTCTGTCCTTCTTCTATTTTCCGGTAGATCTCATCGGTTTCCTCGGAAACGCTGATGATCGTATTGGTCAGCTCTTCATGCTGATTGCTCGCGTGACCGGCCGCAGCGCCGAAGATCGTTTCGGTAGCTCTCGTTACCCGGTTGGAAATATCTATGATTTTATCGGTTTGATGCTGCATCGTCAGGTCGAGTGAACTGATCTGCATGACTGCCTTGATGTTGTTGTCAAGGCAG
>CALDLG010000133.1 GCA_937910785.1 uncultured Lachnospiraceae bacterium
GAAATGCTGGTGTGTCGGAATGGCAGACGAGGCAGACTCAAAATCTGTTGCGGGCAACCGCGTGTGGGTTCAAGTCCCACCACCAGCAGTAGAAAAAAAATGTAATCAATCTGAACAAACTTCTTTCTTCCACTTTTTATCATAATTTCCCATTATAGAACAAAATACATTCGGCATTATATCCGGAAAAGCCTTTGATTCTTCCATACTGTGTCGAAAACAAAAAAAGCATCCGGATTATTTATTCCAAATGCTTTCATTCGTAATCTTTTCAGTCAGACAGCTTCTCAAACACCTCAAAACAATCCAGCGTCGAGAAATAATCCTTCGGCGTTTCCGCTCTTCTGATCAGCTGTACGCTTCCGTCCTCTTTCAAAAGAAGCTCTGCGGACCGCAGTTTTCCATTATAATTATATCCCATCGCATGTCCATGCGCTCCCGTATCATGAATCACGAGATAATCTCCCTTTTCGATCTCAGGAAGCATCCGGTCTATCGCGAATTTATCATTGTTTTCACAAAGAGAACCTGTTACGTCGTATTTGTGGCCACAGGGTGCTTCTTCCTTGCCGAGTACCGTAATATGATGATATGCACCGTACATGGCAGGCCGCATCAGATTGACAGCACAGGCGTCTACACCGATATATTCTTTATAAGTGTGCTTCTCATGAATCGCCTGTGTAACAAGCGCACCGTAAGGCCCCATCATAAAACGGCCCATCTCCGTATATATTGCCACATCCCCCATCCCCGCCGGAACGAGAATTTCTTCATAAACCTCCCGCACGCCGTCTCCGATTACCCTGATATCGTTCGGTTCCTGCTCAGGCGTATAAGGAATGCCGACACCGCCCGAAAGATTGATAAAGGATACTTTAACGCCGGTTTCTTCTTTCAGCTTCACCGCCAGTTCAAAAAGCTGACCGGCCAGCTGGGGATAATATTCATTGGTTACCGTATTGCTGGCAAGAAACGCATGAATGCCGAAATTCTTCACACCCTTTTCTTTTAAAATACCAAAGCCCTCAAATAACTGTTCCGTTGTGAATCCGTATTTGGAATCTCCCGGATTATCCATGATGCCGTTGCTCATCTGAAAAATCCCGCCCGGATTGTAACGACAGCTCATCGTTTCCGGCAGCTTTCCGAGAATGTTCTCCAGAAAATCGATGTGAGTAATATCATCCAGATTGATGATCGCACCGAGCTTCGCCGCATACGCATAGTCCTCTGCAGGCGTGTCATTTGATGAAAACATAATATCCGATCCCTTCATGCCGACCGCATCGCTTAACATCAGTTCTGTCATGGAAGAACAGTCGCAGCCGCAGCCATATTCATGCAGAATATTGATTAAAAAGGGATTGGGCGTGGCCTTCACCGCGAAATATTCCTTAAAGCCTTTATTCCAGGAAAATGCCTCCTTTACGGCTCTGGCATTTTCCCGAATGCCCTTCTCATCATAAATATGAAAAGGGGTCGGATAGGTTTTTGTAATTTCCTCTATTTTTTCCTTCGTCACAAACGGTATTTTTTTCATTGGTAAAACCGCTCCTTTTTTGATTCTAAAGATTCTCTATCTGCCAGTCAATCGGTTCCACACCGTTTTCTTTCAGAAATGCATTGGCCTGACTGAAATGTTTACAGCCAAAAAAGCCGCGATACGCGGACAACGGACTTGGGTGCGGCGCCTTTAAGATTAAATGTTTCGGATTGGTCAACATGGGAATCTTGCTCTGCGCCGGCCTGCCCCAAAGCAGATATACGATCGGCCTTTCCTGTGCGTTGACCGCATGGATAACCGCATCCGTAAACTCTTCCCAGCCCTTCCCCTGGTGGGAATTGGCCTGATGCGCCCTGACCGTCAGCACCGTATTCAAAAGCAGAACGCCCTGATCCGCCCACTTTTTCAGGTAACCATTATTGGGGATATAGCATCCGAGATCGTCGTGCAGTTCCTGATATATATTCTGCAAAGAAGGCGGAATCTCTTTCTGATCAGGCAATACGGAAAAACTCATGCCATGGGCCTGATGCTCGTTATGATAAGGGTCCTGTCCCAGCAGCAGCACTTTAACATCGCTAAGCGGCGTAAAATGAAAGGCATTAAAAATATCGTCCGCCGGAGGGTAGACCACCACTCTGCCGTATTCTTCCCGGATAAACTGATAAAGCTGCCTGTAATACGGCTTCCGGAATTCCGCTCCCAGCGCTTCCGCCCAGTCGTTGCTCAACATTGCCATGCTTTGTTTTCCCCTTTCTCCTTTGTACGCTTTTCTCTTCGCCCATGCCCCTCTTTTTGGTCACCTGCTGTTTTTGTGTCTTTCTATTTCTACCAGTTTCCTTTCTTAATCCGGAACATACCGATCATATTCCGAAGCAGTCCCGCCTGCGAACTGAGCTGCTGGCTTGTGGCCGCGCTTTCCTCCGCCGTTGCGGAATTGGTCTGTACCACATTGGAGATCTGATTGATCTGCTCTCTGATCTCGAAAACAGAATCCGCCTGTGCTCTGGCCGCCTCCGCAATCAGATTCGTTGTCTCAACCACTTCATTCGCACCGGAAACAACAGCAACCAGCTGCTCCGCCGTTTCACTTGCGATTCTTGTTCCCTGTTTAACCGCTTCGATAGAATGTTCAATCAATTCTGCCGTAGATTTGGATGCCTCAGAACTTCTGCCTGCCAGCTCCCGCACCTCCTGCGCAACAACCGCAAAGCCCTTTCCCACTTCTCCCGCGCGGGCTGCTTCCACTGCTGCATTAAGCGCAAGAATATTGGTCTGGGAAGAAATGTCCTCGATCGTTTTAATAATCTTTCCGATCTCATTGGAACGTGTATTGATTTCTTCCATCGCCTTTATCATTTCCTGCATTTTCTGATTGCTTTCCATAAGCTGTGCACCAACGGACTCAACCTTCTGACTGGCCTGTACGGCATTCTCGGCCGTGCTTCCCACCTGCTCCGAAATCTGGCGTATATTGCTGTCCAGCTCTTCCACTGCGCTTGCCTGTTCTACCGCACCCTGACTTAATGCCTGCGCGCCGATCGACATCTGTTCGGAACCGTTTGACACATGCTCAGAGCTCTCTACGATCTGGGACATCGTATTATTCAGTTTGGCAAGAATATTATCAAGCGACTCTTTAATAGAAGCAAAGTCTCCCACATAATCCTGTTCCGTCGCCAGCGTCAGGTCTCCCTGTGCAATGGATTCCAGTACCTTTGAAATCTCTCCTATGTACCCTTTCAGGCGAAGAATCGTATTTTCAAAAGTCTCCGCCAGAAAGCCGATCTCATTATTAGAATGAATATCAACCTCTATGCTCTGACTGTTATCCAGTCCAAGCTCTCCTCTCTCCATCGTCTGCGCCAATACCGTCAGCTTGGACAATGGACTGGAAACGATACCCCTGATATAAACTGCCAGCAGCAGGACACAGATAATTACCACAATGCCTCCCAGAATACAGGTTGCTTTCACCGTTGAGGTAATCTGCTCATTCGCACTGGATATGGAAATACCGGAAAAGATCAGTCCGTTGATTTTTCCGTCTTCCCCCCTGGTCGGTACATAGGAGCAAAGATGATCAACTCCCAGAATCTCGGAATTTCCCACATAGGATTCTCCTTTTACCAGCACCGTCTCCTTCAGCCCTGCGGAAAGCTTTGTTCCGACCGCCCGGCTGCCGTTCTGTTGAATCGTCGTATAGGCACGCACATCACCCTCAAAAATCGTAAATTCGCATCCGGTCTGCCTCTTCAAATCATCCAGCAGCTGTGTCATATCCTCCGGTCCATCATAATTCTCCAGTTCATAAGCCAGAATATTCGTTCCGGTCACACATTGCTCCCGCAGCGTATTCATTGTAAACCTGTAAAACATATAAACGCATTGGACCACTGTCATTGCAATGCTGATAATCAGCATACATGCCATCACCGCGTTCAGTTTCCTTCCAAGATGTTTTATCTTTCTGCCATTTCCGGTTTCCATCTCAATACCATGCCTTTCTTTTCGTTTTCGATATTTCGGCCTTTGAAGCACACCTTTTCTCTGTTCTGTCTTTATATATTTTCAGATTATACTCATTATACAGAATAATAATTCCATCTTTAATGCAGCTGTCCTTCCAGTGCCTTTGCCGCTTCTTCGACTGCCGCATCTATTCCTGCCGGATTCTTTCCGCCGGCCTGGGCCATATTCGGACGGCCTCCTCCTCCTCCTCCGACAAGTCCCGCAATGCTTTTGATCAGATTGCCGGCATGGGCTCCCGCCGCCATCGCGCCATCCGTTGCCATCGCGATCAGATTCACCTTGCCGTCTTTCTCCGAAGCCAGAACAACAACGCCTTCTCCAAGCTTTTCTTTTAGCTGATCTCCCAGATCGCGCAGACCGTTCATATCCACACCGGACACTTTTGAAGCCAGAAGCTTTGTTCCCCTGATCTCTTTGACCCTGTCCATGACATCTCCCAGCGCATCTTTGGCAGCTTTGCTCTTCAAGGATTCGTTTTCGCTCTGCAATGCCTTAAATTCGGCCATCAGATGTTCGCATCTGTCCAACAGATTAACGGGGGTGGTCTTTAAGATTCTGGAAGCCTCTTCCAGCTTTTCTTCCAGTTCCGCATAATATTTCAGGACGCCGTTTCCGGTCAGCGCCTCAATTCTTCTGACACCGGCCGCAACACCGCTCTCGGAAAGAATTTTGAAGGAAGAAATCATTCCGGTACTGCCGACATGCGTACCGCCGCAGAACTCTTTGGAAAAATCCCCCATCTCGACGACGCGCACTTTTTCGCCATATTTTTCACCAAAAAGCGCCATCGCACCGGTTCTTTTCGCTTCTTCCAACGTCAGGACTTCCGTAACGACCGGAATATTTTCGGCAATCTTCTCGTTGACGATCTGCTCCACCTTCTTCAGCTCTTCCGCCGTCATTGCGGAAAAATGGGAGAAGTCAAAACGAAGTCTCTCCCCGTCATTATAAGAACCGGACTGCTCTACATGACTTCCAAGCACCATACGGAGAGCCTTCTGCAAAAGATGCGTTGCGCTGTGATTTTTACAGGTTGCATTTCTTCTTTCCGCATCCACCTCCAATGTCACCGCATCTCCGGTCCTGAACATGCCGGAAGTCATACGGCCGATATGTCCCACTTTACCGCCAAGAAGCTTCACGGTCTCTTCTACCCGGAAAACGCCGGATTCGCTGCGAATCACGCCGATATCACCCGCCTGGCCGCCCATCGTCGCATAGAAAGGCGTTTCGTCCACGAAAATGGTTCCGATCTCACCGTCCGTCAATGCCTCCACAAGCTCCGTTTCCGTCGTCAGAACGGAAATAACGGAATCATGCACAAGATGGTCATAACCGACGAATACGGAAGTCACGGTCGGGTCGATGGATTCATAGACCGTCACGTCAGCGCCCATATAATTCGTGACTTTACGAGCTTTCCTGGCCTTGACTTTCTGCTCTTCCATCGCCGCGCGGAAACCTTCTTCATCCACACTGAACCCTTTTTCTTCGAGAATTTCCTTTGTCAGATCGATTGGAAATCCGTAAGTATCATACAATTTGAAGGTATCCTCGCCGGAAAGTTCCTTTTTCCCTTCCTTCGTCAGATTCTCTTCCATTTCCATCAGAATCTTCAGTCCCTGGTCTATAGTCTTGTTAAACTGATTTTCCTCCTGGGTCAAAACGTGGAAAATAAATTCTTTCTTTTCTTCCAGCTCCGGATAGCCATCCTTCGAGCCTTCAATAACCGTATTGCCAAGCTTCGCCAGGAAGGTCCCCTGAATGCCGAGTTTGCGTCCCTGACGGGCCGCTCTTCTGATAATCCGGCGGAGCACATAGCCGCGTCCCTCGTTGGAAGGCATGATGCCGTCCGAAATCATGAAAGTCGCCGAACGGATATGGTCCGTTATAATCCGGATGGACACATCCGTTTCATAATCCTCTTTATAGGAAACACCCGCGATCTCACATACTTTTGTACGCAGCGCCAGTACCGTATCCACATCGAAAATGGAGTCCACATCCTGTACCACAGAAGCAAGCCTCTCAAGGCCCATACCGGTATCAATATTCTTCTGCGCAAGCTCCGTATAATTGCCTTTCCCGTCGTTATCGAACTGCGTAAAGACATTATTCCAGATTTCCATATAGCGGTCGCAGTCACATCCTACCGTACAGCCCGGTTTTCCACAGCCATACTGTTCGCCGCGGTCATAATAAACCTCGGAGCAGGGACCGCAGGGACCTGAGCCATGCTCCCAGAAATTATCTTCTTTCCCAAAACGATAAATCCTTTCAGCCGGAATGCCGATTTCCTTATTCCAGATTTCAAAAGCCTCTTCGTCATTTTCATAAATGGACGGATAAAGCCTGTCCGCATCCAGTCCGACCACCTCCGTCAGGAACTCCCAGCACCAGGCAATCGCTTCATGCTTGAAATAATCCCCGAAGGAAAAATTACCAAGCATTTCAAAAAAAGTACCATGTCTTGCCGTTTTACCGACATTTTCCAGATCTCCCGTTCGAATACACTTCTGGCATGTCGTCACTCTGCGCCTCGGCGGTATTTCCTGTCCTGTAAAATAAGGCTTTAGGGGCGCCATTCCGGAATTGATCAGCAACAGACTGTTATCATTGTGCGGTACCAGTGAAAAACTTTTCATCTTCAGATGTTCCTTACTCTCAAAAAACGCAAGGAACATCCTTCTTAATTCATTTACACCATACTTCTCCATATCAATCCTCCCTGAATCTCATTCATACATGCAAAGAGGGCTCATTTCATGAACTGCAGAAGTTCCCGGCGAAACAGCCCATGCCATAATCCTCAGCACTTCTCTTCACACTTTAGAAAGTGAATTTATCCGCAAAATATGCGTCGAGCTCAGAAATCGCCACCCGCTCCTGCTCCATGGAGTCGCGGAATCTGACCGTCACACAATGATCGTTTTCGGAATCAAAATCATATGTAACGCAGAAAGGCGTACCGATTTCATCCTGTCTTCTGTAACGCTTGCCGATATTTCCTCTGTCGTCGAATTCGCAGTTATATTTTTTGGACAGTTCCATGAAAATCTTCTCCGCACCTTCGTTCAGCTTCTTGGACAACGGAAGCACGCCGATTTTTACAGGTGCGAGCGCCGGATGAAAATGCAGTACGGTACGAACGTCGCCCTCACCGATCTCCTCTTCGTCATAAGCCGCGCAGAGGAACGCCAGTACGACGCGGTCAGCGCCGAGCGACGGCTCTATGACATACGGTACATATTTTTCATTCTTGCCATCATCGAAGTAAGACATATCCTCACCCGACGTATTCTGGTGCTGCGTCAGGTCATAATCCGTTCTGTCCGCGATGCCCCACAGCTCTCCCCACCCGAACGGGAACAGGAACTCGATATCCGTCGTCCCTTTGGAATAGAAACACAATTCCTCCGGAGAATGGTCGCGCAGCCTCATTTCCTCTTCCTTCATGCCAAGAGAAAGCAACCAGTCACGGCAGAAGCCCCTCCAATACTGAAACCACTCCAGATCAGTTCCAGGTTCACAGAAAAATTCCAGTTCCATCTGTTCAAATTCTCTCGTACGGAACGTAAAGTTACCCGGCGTAATCTCATTCCGAAAAGACTTCCCGATCTGTCCGATACCGAAGGGAATCTTTTTGCGGGAAGTTCTCTGTACATTTTTAAAGTTTACGAAAATGCCCTGTGCAGTTTCCGGTCTCAGATATACCGTATTTTTCGCATCCTCCGTAACCCCCTGAAAAGTCTTGAACATCAGATTAAACTGTCTGATATCCGTAAAATTATGTTTGCCGCAGGTTGGGCAGGGTATCTTATGCTCTTCCACAAAATCTTTCATCTGCTGCTGTGTCCATGCATCGATGGACTCCTTCAGCTCTATGTTATTCTGCGCCGCAAAATCTTCGATCAGCTGATCAGCACGAAAACGCTCATGACATTCCTTACAGTCCATCAACGGATCTGAAAAACCCCCAAGATGTCCCGATGCCACCCAGGTCTGCGGGTTCATCAGAATTGCACAGTCCACACCCACATTATGGGGGTTTTCCATGATGAATTTCTGCCACCAGGCCTTCTTAACATTATTCTTTAACTCCACGCCAAGATTGCCATAATCCCATGTATTCGCAAGACCGCCGTAAATCTCTGAGCCCGGATACACAAATCCTCTCGCCTTCGCAAGCGCAACAATTTTCTCCATTGTTTTTTCCATAATGCTCCTCCTTCTTCGCCTTTTTATAACATACGCTATTATTATGTCATATTATTTGTATACGGAAACAGATGCCTACCGGAATACGATACAGGACAGCAGATCTGTCTCTCCCGCGGGAATCATTACATCCTTTTTCCCGGAAATCGTTACATCGCCGCTCGTATATAAAATTTTATCATAAACATTTACCGCCATCTCTTCTCCGGCTTTCGTTTCGATAATAATAATATGATTTGCCGAAATAGCCGAAATGCCATCCTCTCCGATCGCCGTTCCGTCCTCTTTCACCAGATCCTGCAGGGAATAGCCCTGCGCCGCCGCCTCTTCGACCGTGCCGCAGAAAAGCTCTCTTTTATTAAATGCCGTATAATCCGCTCCGGCCTGATAGGTCATCTGCACAATAACATCCCCGTCGTCAGCTTTTACGGAATTACAGACAATCGTCCCGCTTCCGCCGCCATACCGGCCTATCTTCTCCTGTGCCATCGCCTCAAGCTCGCCCGCATCATAATAGTTCTGTTCAAACTGATCCACGATCGTCTGCCTGATCGTCCCGTCCTTCTGTACGGAAACCGTATTTCTTTCGGGAACCGATGCCGTTCCGCATCCGGCTAACAGACAAACTGCCGCCATAATCATAAGAAGTCTTACCCAATTTCGCATAGATCTACCTCCCTGCCGCAGCCTAAATCATCACATACTGCATTACATTATATCCGACTTAATCAGGATTTTCAACATACATCTTTCGCAATTTAAGCATAATTTAAGCTTTTACAGGTTCTCTATGATCTCCAGGCTCTTGAAGGGCCTGTCAATGTATCTTTTTCTGTAGCTGTCGGCGATCTCACCAAGCTGAGTAAGCACCGTATCCGTTACGGCAAAGGTATACAGCTTTTCTATGGGGGAAGCCATAATATAGTGCACCGCATATCCGGTTGAATCCTCATAATCACCATTACAGGGCATACCCGGAAATTCACCGTTCAGGACCATTGCTTTCATTTCGAATATGTAACGGACTAATCTGTTGGGAAGCTTTTCGTGCATGAGAGCACGCAGAGACTGGTACAGAAGTTTCAGCATCTCTTTGTCTTCATTATTCTCTCTTGTATAATAATCCATCACCTCTAAAAAATACATTCCATAATACGCGCCCTCGAAATCTGAACGGAGTCCCTCAAAATAATTGCTGATCTCGGCATCCGCAAGATTATAGGAGCTTCTGCCCGCATAAAGTCTGAAACTGCCGAAAGAAAAAGGGTTAGTAGCGGCAAGAAACCTGCTGTTTGGCTTTCTTGCCCCCCGCGCGAAGGCGGAAATCTTCCCTTTTTCTTTCGTTAAAATGACGACTCTTCTATCATACTCACCAATCGGTTCTGCTTTTAAAATCATTCCCGTAATCTCTGTATATTCCTGCATGAGATCGTCCACCTGACCTGTTTTCTCCGACGGAATCCTTTCTTCCGTCCTGTTCTTCTTCCTCCAGTGCATTTCTGTATGACAGGAAGTCCTGTACGCTTCCGGTCGTCAGAAATCGTTCCCAGTAATTTATTTCTTTCATCTTATGCCCCCTAATCAACTCTATGCTATTAGGGTTCGCTTTTTTCCTTTTTTCTATTCGGAATCCCCTGGATTATATCCGAAATTTTTCAGCAGAAAATCGCTGTCGCGCCAGTCCCTTTTCACCTTCACCCAGAGCTTTAAATTCACCTGGGACTCCACCAGTTCCTCGATCTCCGGCCTTGCCAGAGAACCGATTTTTTTAAGCATCTGCCCCTGTTTTCCGATAATAATTCCCTTATGGGATTCCCTCTCACAGACAATCGTCGCTTCGATCTCCACGATATGCTTTTTGTAATGCATGGATTCGATCATAACCGCAACCCCATGAGGAATCTCGTCTTCCAGGCATTTAAGCGCCTTCTCCCGGATCAGCTCCGCCACGATCTGGCGGATGGGCTGATCCGTTACCGTATCCTCGTCATAAAAAGGCTGGCCATAGGGAAGATACTTCATAACACAGGAAATCAGATCCTTCGTTCCGTCTCCTTTTCTGGCCGATACCGGCACAATTTCCGCGAAATTCATCAGCTTTCTGTAGGTATCGATAAAAAGAAGTATTTCTTCCTTTTTTACCGTATCTATTTTATTGATCACGAGAATAACGGGCGTTTTAATTTTCTGCAGCCTTTCTACGATGTGCTGCTCCCCGGCGCCGACATAGTTTGTCGGTTCCACAAGCCAGAGAATCACATCCACTTCCGACAACGTCCGCTCCGCTACGCCTACCATGTAATTTCCAAGTTTGGTTTTGGCCCTGTGAATGCCCGGCGTATCCAGAAAAACGATCTGCCCTTCCTCTGAAGTATAAACCGTCTGTATCCTGTTTCTGGTCGTCTGCGGTTTATTGGAAGTAATCGCAATCTTCTGACCGATCAGATAATTCATCAGTGTGGATTTTCCTACATTCGGCCTGCCGATAAGCGTGGCAAACCCGGATTTGTACTGCCCGTTGTCCTGCTTCATTTTTCCTCCCGTACTGCCTGACACGAAGTCATCAGTTCTTCTCTTCTTCCTGCTCCGTCCGAACCGGCGTATTTTCCTGCCTCTGCCCTGCTTCCCACAGCCGCTGTTCCTTCTGCTCTTCGGCGGCTTTTCTGCATCTTCTTCTTTTTAAGAAGAAACGGACAACAAGCAATACGACCGCTATCACAATTATCCATATTATGATATATGGAATATTGATGACAAAACTGATAAAGCCGTTTTCCATGTCATCTCCGATCCGATAGATGGATTTGACAAAACCGTTCTTCATTCTGTCCCAGACAGTCTTTTCTTCCGTAGGGGTCAGTCTTCTTACTTCCTGAATCGAAATATTAACCGTACTGTAATCAATCTGATTGTTCAGCGTCCGAAGCTGAGATTCCATATTTTCCAGCTCGTACCGCACCTCCGAAAGCCGCTGCTCGATGGCAATGATATCTTCTACGGTCTCTGCCTTCTCCAAAAGTTCCAGCAGTCTGTCCTGCTCGATAACAAGCGCCTTTTTCCGGCTTTCCAGATCAACATAGCGCAGGGTAACGTCTTCCACCCGCTCTTCTTTATTGGTGATGTTGCTCTGCTCTCCTACCTTCCGGATAAACTCATCCAGACGCTTTACGGGAATTCTCACCGATAACTGGGCGTTTCTCGTTTCATCGTAATTCGAATAACTGCTTCCGTTATACTGGTACTGATATTCCACATAACCGCCCAATTCCGCAATCTGCTCATCCAGACCGGCAAGCAGCGCATCATAATTTTCCGTCTCGGCATACAAATCCACCGTCTTAATCAGCTTACGCCCGTCGGACTTCGGCGCTTCTTCCGGCTTCGCCTGCGGTGCGGTCTCGTCTTTGGTTATTTCTTCTTCATAATATTCTTCCGATGCGGCGTTTTCATAGAGCATGTCAGCTCCCGCAGCCGGCGCTGCAGTGTCTGTGGCCGCATAGCCGCCCTCATCGTAGGCCATTTCACTATACATGTTTCTGCTTCCCCCGCTGCTGCCGCAACCGGTAAGCAGCGCCGCGCTCAGAAGCAGCCCGGTCAGGCACAGGCCGGTCCTCATTTTTGTTTTTCTCATTTTCCTTTTCATAAGCATTATCCTCCCGTCTTATATTTCGTCTTCATAAATATATACGGATAAGGGTGTGTAAATTTATGGGGTTCGGTATCTTTTTCCAAAAAATTAATGAAATAAATAATCCGTCTCTCCAAACAGGTTTTTCTGTGCCCTGATCTTTTCCTCATTTCCGACAACACACAGACAATCCGCTTCCATGAAGGCGCTGATGTAATCCGCCAGACCCCGGATTGTCTCCGGCACCGCGCTTAACAGTTCATCCCGCTCTTTCTGTACCTGCTCGAAAGAATAATGCGTCATATAACCCGCCAGGGAATAAGCTCCCTTCGTTGCCGGCGTCATCGGCATATCCAGTTCGCTGACCGCGCCGATAATATACTGGGTCATCGTCCGCTCATCCGCATCAAAATTCCGGATGTAATCCGCTGCCTTCTCATAGACATCGATCGTCTTCTCCAGATTGGGATCTCTGTAAGAAACGAAGTAGCTTTCCCCTGACTTACTGAAATTGCACATGCAGCCATACGCACCGCCCTTGACGCGCACCTGTGTCCAGAGGTAATCATATCCCATCATCACCCGCAGCGCTCTGAGCGCGCCCGTATAGGGAAGTCCCTTCTGACAGAAATTTCCTGCCCGGCATACATACTGAACCTGAGACGAAGACATAAAGCCTTCGTTTTTCCGTTCCGTAGCCGGCTGATAGGACTGTTCCCCAACCGGTTCCGTATGCAGACTGCCGCAGAAATTCACAATCCGCCGTTCGATGTCCCGAAGTCCCTCCTGCTGTGCCGTATAGTCCACCATCAGATTTTCCGGGCGGAAAAGGCATACCGCAAGCTGCTTCAAATTTTCCACCAGTTCTTCCTGATGCTCCTCGAAATTTCCGGTAAGCTCTTCCAACATCCGGTAATAGGGAATGCCGCTGATCTGATCGGAAATTGCCGCCGTTTTAGACAGATAAGACAGCGCACGGACCAAAGCAGTGGTATGCCCTGCGGACGTCAGACCGGCCTGCTTCTGGGATTTCAGTTCCGCGGCCAGCTCCCGCAGACG
>CALDLG010000134.1 GCA_937910785.1 uncultured Lachnospiraceae bacterium
TGGCAAAGGGTCTGAACGATGTGGTCGATGAAGTGGGGAAAAGTCTGAATGATGCGGTAGATGAGGTGGGAAGGAGCCTGAACGGAGCAGCCGCCGAGGTGCGCAATGGCCTTACGATGCCCGAACAGAACCATGTTCGCAGGACGGCCCGGCATATGAAGCCCAATCTGCGCCCGGATGCAAGATTTTTCGTCAGGAAGCCGAAAGGGAGCGTTTCCGGCGTCGTGATGATGGCGCTGGGATTCAGTCTTTTCGGGATTGCCGGTTTCTTTACGCTGATGTCGCTGCTGATGTTTCTGTTCGGAGGGGAGCCCGTTTCCTCGGTTTTCGCGTTTGGAATTTTCGCAGCGGCGGGTGCGGGAGTCGGATGCCGGGGAATTACCTTAAAGGAGCGGACAAATCGTTTCAGGCGCTATGTGGGCATCGTGCAGCAGAAGCTCTACTGTTCGGTGGAGGAACTGGTCGGGAAAACAGGAAGAAGCAGAAGATATGTCTTAAAGGATCTGAAGCGGATGATTCGAAGCGGCTGGTTTTTACAGGCCCATCTGGATAAGCAGGAGAGCTGCCTGATCGTCAGCGATCAGTTGTATGAGCAGTACCGGCTGACACAGCAAAATTATGAGGAGCAGCAAAGAGCGCAGGCAGTGCAGCAAATGCAGGAACAGCAGAAGGCGGAGGAACGGTTACGGGAAAGCAGGAATCCACAGTTTCAGAACGGGACGGCATCTGCCAAAGCAGGACAGCCGGGGCCGGCATCGGAGTATGAGAAAATGCTGGCGGAAGGACAGAACTATATTCGGATGATACGCATCTGCAATGACGAAATTCCGGGTGAAGAAATGTCTGAGAAGCTTGATAAGCTGGAGCTTCTCGTGACGAGGATTTTTGACAGGGTGGAAAAAGAACCGGAGCTTGCCGCGGACCTGCATAAGATGCTGAATTATTATCTGCCGACGACACAGAAGCTGTTGGAGGCCTACCGGGATCTGGATAAGCAGAATCTGGAGCTTGATAATATTTCCGGAACCAAAAAGGAAATCGAGGAAACGGTCGATACGATCAATCAGGCTTTTGAAAAATTTCTGGACGAGCTTTTTCGGGAAAAAGCATGGGATATCCAGACAGATATTTCCGTATTGCATACAATGTTGAAGCAGGACGGTTATCTGAACGGGGATTTTGAAAAATAGAGGGAATTACGAAAATGGAATTGGAAAGGAGCAGCATGGCGATGAGCGAAGTAAAGGAGGCAGCGGTACCGACTCTGGTGTTCGGGGAGGTATTTGAGGAAAAGCAGATTCCGGCGGACACGGCGGTGAAGCAGGAAGTGGGGGAAAAGCTGGATGAATCAATGTTGACCGATGAAGAGCGGAAAATGGTGGATGAGTTCAGCAGGCAGATTGATTTACATAACTCGAATGCGATCCTGCAGTACGGCGTCGGAACACAGAAGAAAATGGCCGATTTTTCCGGAGATGCGCTGGAAAATGTAAAGACAAAGGATCTGGGAGAGATCGGGGAAATGCTTTCAGGCGTTGTTGCCGAGCTGAAGGATTTCGATGAAGACGAGGCAAAGGGCATTCTCGGCATCTTCAGGAAGACTTCAAACAAACTGGACGCCATGAAGGTGAAATATTCCAAAGCGGAGGTAAACATCAACAGAATCTGTCAGGCGCTGGAGCAGCATCAGGTACAGCTTATGAAAGATATCGCGGTGCTGGATAAAATGTATGATCTGAATCTGACCTATTTTAAGGAATTATCCATGTATATTCTTGCAGGAAAGAAAAAACTGCAGAAGACGCGTGATGAAGAGCTTTCAGAGCTTGTTGACAGGGCAAGGGAAAGCGGACTTCCGGAGGATGCGCAGGCGGCAAAGGATCTGGAAAGTCTCTGCGACCGTTTTGAAAAAAAGATTCATGATCTGGAGCTGACGCGGATGATTTCCATTCAGACGGCGCCGCAGATCCGTCTCGTACAGAGCAGCGATACGATGATGGTAGAGAAGATTCAGTCTACGGTGGTCAATACGATTCCCCTCTGGAAAAGCCAGATGGTGCTGGCCCTTGGCGTAAATCACGCGGAGCAGGCGGCGAGAGCACAGCGGGAAGTAACGGATATGACGAATGAGCTTCTGCGTAAGAATGCGGCCGTTCTGAAGACCGCGGCGGTGGAGAGCGCCAAAGAGTCCGAGCGCGGCATTGTGGATATGGAAACGTTAAAGAATACGAATGCGTCGCTGATCTCCACGCTCGATGAGGTTATGAAGATTCAGGCCGAAGGCAGAGAGCGGAGAAGGTCTGCGGAAACGGAAATGCAGCATATGGAAGAAGAGCTGAAGCAGAAACTGTTGGAGATGAGCGGAAGGAAAGCATAGTCCTGACGCAGCTGTCATGCGGAGTCAGACCGGCCGGTCTGGCTCCGGATCGGTTACGGCGCACAGCAATCGTAATCCGGTAAATGATTTCTGAAAAAATCTCTTCCTATTTCAGACAAACTGTTGTATAATACTTTTTAATAACGAGATATTTATGTCATTTCAGTATACATATCAAGTATTAGAATCCCGATAGAAACCAAAGAATGAGTAAACAGAGAGCTTTAGGCTGAGTATTCAGCGTTGAAATAATTGTGAAAGTACAGGAGGAATGTATGAGAGAGAAGTATGAATCGCTGGCGCTTGCTGATTTGAAGGAAATCGCCAGGGCAAGGGGGATTAAAGGAACCTCTACGATGAAAAAGGCAGATCTGGTGGATGCGATGCTGCGTGAGGACGAGAAAGATAAGGCGGAAGGAAAAGAAGTTGTCGTGAAGTCCATCGTGCCGAAGAGGCCGGATAAAACGGAAAGAGTGGAGCGGGCCGAAAAAGCGGAAGGGGCGGCTTCCGGTGGTGAAGAGGAGCGGTTTCCGGCAGAGCTTGACAGCGGAATTGTGGCTCATGGCATTCTGGAAGTCATGAGTGACGGCTTCGGTTTTATCCGGTGCGAAAACTATCTTCCGGGAGAGAATGACGTTTATGTGGCGCCGAGCCAGATCAGAAGATTCGGATTGAAGACGGGCGATATTCTGGAAGGAAATACCAGAGTGAAAACGCAGAGTGAAAAGTTCAGCGCGCTGCTTTATGTCAGGTCGATCAATGGTTATACGCCGGATATGGCAATGCGCAGGGTCAATTTCGAGGATCTGACGCCCATTTTCCCGAATAAGCGGTTAAAGCTGGAAGTTCCCGGCTCCTCTGTGGCCATGCGGATTATGGATCTGATGAGTCCTGTCGGAAAAGGACAGAGGGGAATGATCGTATCTCCGCCGAAGGCCGGCAAGACGACTCTGTTAAAAGAAGTAGCGAAGTCCATTACCAGAAATTCGCCGGAGGCGCATCTGATTATTCTGTTGATCGACGAACGTCCGGAGGAAGTAACGGATATCAAGGAGGCCATTGCAGGCCCTAACGTGGAAGTGATTTATTCTACGTTCGATGAGCTGCCGGAGCATCACAAGAGAGTTTCGGAGATGGTGATCGAACGCGGAAAGCGCCTGGTAGAGCATAAAAAGGATGTTGTCATTCTGCTCGACAGCATCACCCGACTGACAAGAGCCTATAACCTGACGGTTCCGCCCAGCGGCCGTACGCTGTCCGGCGGTCTCGATCCGGCGGCGCTCCATATGCCGAAACGCTTCTTCGGAGCGGCAAGAAATATGCGGGAGGGCGGAAGCCTGACGATTCTTGCGACCGCGCTCGTGGAAACGGGAAGCAAAATGGACGATGTCGTTTATGAAGAGTTCAAGGGAACCGGCAACATGGAAATGGTGCTGGATCGTAAGCTTTCCGAAAAACGCGTTTTTCCGGCAATCGATATCCCGAAGTCCGGAACAAGAAGAGAAGATCTGCTGTTAACGTCGGAGGAGCTGGAGGCAATCAATATTATTCGTAAGGCTCTCAACAGTCTGAAACCGGAGGAAGCGGTCGATAAGGTGCTTGATATGTTCGCCAGAACAAGAAATAACTTTGAATTTGTCAATATGGTTAAAAAAATGAAATTCATTTAAGAAAAAGCACTTGCATACACCTGACAGCTATGCTACAATGTATAAGCTGTTGGTTTATAACAGCAGTGGATGAGAACAGAATCTGACGACATATTTATGTCTTTATACAAATCAGGAAAGGAATGGGTATTGAAATGAAAGAAGGAATTCATCCTGCGTATTATCAGGCAACCGTAACATGCAACTGTGGAAACACATTCGTAACGGGTTCTACCAAGCCCGAAATCCATGTAGAAGTCTGCTCCAAGTGCCATTCGTTCTACACAGGCCAGCAGAAAGCGGCACAGGCCCGCGGACGTATTGATAAGTTCAACAGAAAATACGGTGTGGAAAACAAATAGTTTGCGAAAAAAGGTTGGGGTGAAGATCTCAACCTTCTTTAATAGGATGAAAAGAAGTTCTGACGCTTACGCCGGAGGGTGTTCGGGAGGAGCTTCTATGGCCCGCGCGGCGGGCCCTGGGCTATGAGATTTTGCGAAGCGAAATCGTGGAGGGTAATGTGAGGAAAAGACGTAACCGCTATTCCGGGATCGGCGGTCAGGCCGTTCTGGAAGGCATTATGATGAAAAACGGAGAACAGTATGCGATCGCTGTCCGCAAACCGGACGGCGAAATCGAGGTGGATGTGGATACCTATCACAGCGTTATTCATGGAAGCAGGCTTTTAAAGCTTCCTTTTATCAGAGGTATTTTCAATTTTGTGGATTCCCTGATACTGGGTATGAAATCGCTGAATTTTTCCGCTGCCTTCTATGAAGATGAGGAAGCGAAGGAAACGTTGGCGGATAAAGCATTCAACAGAGTATTTAAGGATAAGGCGGAGAAAATTTTTACCGGACTTGTGACGATTTTTTCCATGGCGCTTGCCATTGCTATTTTTATGATTCTTCCGTATTTCCTGACGGCGCAGTTTCAGGATTATATCAGAAATGCATCCCTGATGGCGATCATCGAGGGGGTTGTCCGCATCGGGATTTTTGTTTTGTATGTGCTGGCGATTTCGTTGATGAAGGATATCCGGAGAGTGTATATGTATCATGGAGCGGAGCACAAATGTATCGACTGCATCGAGAAGGGGCGTCCGTTAACAGTCCGCAATGTCATGCGCAGCTCCAGGCAGCACAAACGCTGTGGAACAAGCTTTATGCTGTTCGTGATGTTTGTCAGCGTTATTTTGTTCTTTTTCATCAGAGTGGAAAACCCTGCTGCCAGGGTAGCGCTGAGAATCGCCCTGATTCCCGTAATCGCCGGGATCTCTTATGAGATCATCAGGCTGGCGGGCAGAAGTGAAAATATTCTGGTGAAAATTATTTCGGCTCCCGGACTCATGCTGCAGCGGCTGACGACGAAGGAACCGGACGAAGGCATGGTGGAGGTAGCCATTGCTGCCGTAGAAGCGGTATTTGACTGGAAAAAGTATCTGTATGATACGTTCGGGTATGAAATAGACGATTCCTGGCTGGAGGATCAGACGAAACCGGCGGAGGAAGATGAAGATATCTGATAGCGGTATATGGGAATAAAATGATGGAAAATCAGAATTACGAAACGGTATACGGATGGGGAATGGAGCAGCTTCGGCAGGAGGAGAACGCGGAGGCCGAACTGGATGCCAGACTGCTGTTGGAGTATGTATGTGGTACGGATCGGAATACGCTTCTTGCCCATGGGGAACGTCCGGTTACGGCACAGGAATATGAGGATTATGTTAACCTGATATCCGCGCGGAAGACGCATATACCTTTACAGTATCTGACCGGTGTGCAGGAATTTATGGGATTGAAATTTTATGTAAACCAAAGCGTGCTGATACCGCGTCAGGATACGGAAATTCTTGTTGAAGAGGTTATGCGCCGGATGCATGATGGGATGCGCATTCTGGATATGTGCACCGGTTCCGGATGCATTTTGCTGAGCCTGCTTTTCTATTCTAACGACTGTACCGGTGTGGGCGTGGATATTTCGGAGGATGCGCTGCAGACCGCGAGACGAAATGCGGAGGAAATCAGAGGAAAAAAAGAAGAAGAGGGAAAGACGTTTCGGGCGGCATTTTTACAGGGAGATCTGTTTGATGCACTGAACCGCGGGAGCGAAAGTGCGGCGGAGCAGGCCGGGGACGAAGGCTTTCAGGCAATGACGGAGCAGTTTGACCTTATTGTATCCAATCCCCCTTATATTAAAAGGGATGTAATCGATACACTGATGCCGGAGGTGAAAGATCATGAGCCGCTTCTTGCTCTGGATGGGAAAGAGGACGGTTTATATTTTTATCGGGAAATTTTGAAACAGGCGGGAAAATATCTGACCTGCGGCGGAGGACTTTTCTTTGAGATCGGATATGATCAGGGAAAGGCCGTCAGAGAGCTGATGGAGACGGCGGGCTTTGTGGAAGTGGAAGTGATTCAGGATTTCGCCGGGCTGGACAGAGTGGTGTGCGGCGTTCGGGGCAGGGATGCCTGAAGGCCGGAACAGTCAGCGGGGGAAATGGCTGAAAGCCGGAAGTGTATGCGGGAGAAATTCTCCCCGCGTGTTTGATGGTTTGTTTTACAGGCTTCGCATGGCGAAGTCATGGAGGTTGGAAAGATGTTTGATAAACTGGAGGATTTACTCAGAAAATTTGAGGAGATCATGAATGAATTAAGTGAGCCTTCCATCGCGAATAATCAGGAGCGGTTCCGGGCGTTGATGAAGGAGCAGAGCAATCTGACGCCGATCGTGGAGGCATATAAGGAATATCGGAAGTGCGGTCAGGATATCGAGGACAGCCTTGCCATGCTGGAGGGTGAGTCTGATGAAGAAATGCGGGAGATGCTGAAGGATGAACTGGCTGCTTCCAAAAAACGGGTGGAGGAACTGGAACAGGAGTTAAAGATACTGCTTCTTCCGAAAGACCCCAATGACGACAAGAATGTTATCGTGGAAATACGCGCCGGTGCGGGAGGCGATGAGGCAGCTTTATTTGCGGCGGAGATTTACCGGATGTATGTGCATTATGCCGAGAGCAGACGCTGGAAAGTGGAGACGGCTGAGGTGGAAGAGATCGGTATCGGCGGCATGAAGAGCGTTACCTTCATGGTGACCGGACAGGGCGCATATTCTGTGCTGAAATATGAAAGCGGCGTACACCGGGTACAGCGTGTTCCCGAAACCGAATCCGGCGGCCGGATTCATACTTCGACCATCACCGTAGCGGTTATGCCGGAGGCGGAAGAGGTGGATGTGGAGATCGACGAAAAGGATATCCGCATCGATGTCATGCGCGCTTCCGGAAACGGCGGACAGTGCGTCAATACGACCGATTCCGCGGTTCGTCTGACGCACTACCCGACGGGAATCGTCGTATACAGTCAGACCGAGAAGTCACAGCTTCAGAATAAGGCCAAGGCTTTCGCGCTTCTGCGCGCCAAGCTGTACGATATCGAGCAGCAGAAGGCCCACGATGCGGAAGCGGAGTTAAGAAAAAGCCAGATCGGAACCGGAGACCGTTCGGAGAAGATCCGGACTTACAATTTTCCACAGGGACGCGTGACGGATCACCGGATCAATCTGACGCTTTACAAGCTGGATAAGGTCATGGACGGCGATATTCAGGAAATAATTGACGCATGCATCGCTGCCGACCAGGCTGCGAAGCTGACCAGAATGAATGAGGCGTGAAAGTCTGCCCATAGCATTTCTTAATTTTCTGTAAAGTCTATTGACAAAAGCTTTAAAAATTGCTAACCTACATTATTAGGTGATTGAATATTTCAATTCAACGAAAACCAAATAATTGTAAAAGAAGAGGGAGGACTCGAAGGGAAATGAAAAAATTATCACTTTTACTTGCAGGAACGTTATTGGTAGGATTGCTTGGCGGCTGTGGAAATTCTTTTGACGCGGCGGCTTATGCGAAGGCTTTGCTGGATAACTCCTATAAGAATGATTCCGCACAGTTTGTATCCATGAAGATCGGTACGGCAGAGGAAGCGGAGCAAATCTATAACGAGGGTCTGGACGCTAACGTGGATGCGATGGTTGCATCGGCAGGCGGCACCATCTCCGCAGAGCAGGCAGAATCTTTCCGTGAAGTATTCGCGGATATTTACGGTGGTGTAAAATATACGGTTGGCGAAGCGGAAAAACAGGATGATGGTTCTTTTGTTGTAACGATTACATATGAGCAGATGAATGTATTTGAGCCTGCGATGACCGCTTACATGGAAGAAGTGAACAGCATGGTTGAAGAGTGGACGGCAGCAATGACAGCAGGCGAGGCAATGCCTACTGACGAAGAGATGAATGAGCAGATCATTTCCAAGTACAAAGACTGCTTTGTTGATGCGCTGGCTAACGTAACCTATGATGAGCCTGCAACGGCAACGCTCAGAATTGAGCTGGTTGACAATGTATGGACACCCAATGAGGATGATGTTATGAACCTTGAGATGTCATTCTTCGATATGGAAGATGCAATGAATTCCTTACAGTAATTGGGTTTTACTGTTTTCTATTGCATAAAAAAGAAATCCCCGTCAGGCTGCTGGTGGGGATTTTTGAATTTTCGGGCATGCTTACAGGCGGACCTGCCTGGGGCCTTGAGATGAATTATCAGGGAAGGTTATTCGTGTGATCAAAATTGCCATATGTGATGATGAATTATTTTACAGGGAAAAAACAGGGCGTCTGCTGGAACAGTATTTTCAAAAGCGCGGTCTGTCATATGATATTGCCTGTTTCGCATCGGGAGAGGAGTTTCTTTGGCGGTGTGAAAACCGGGTGAAGTATGATATTGTTTTTCTGGATATCAGCATGGCGAAGTTAAACGGCGTGCAGACAGCCCGGCAGATCAGGGCGTTTCACAGCGACACCTGTATTGTATTCGTTACGGCTTTTATCGACTATGCGCTGGAAGGATATAAGGTTGACGCGGTGCGGTATATTATGAAAGATGCGCTGGATGACGCGGTAGAGGAATGCATGGATGCCATTCTGGCAAAAAGAAAAATGTCCCAGGTGACTTTTTCTTTTCTGGAAGGGGAAAAGAAGCTGTATACCGATAATCTCCTTTATGTGGAAAGCCGGAAACATAAATTAGTCTTTTTCTATCTGGAGGAAGAAATCGTTTCTTATCAGATTTACGATAAACTGGATGCGATCGGGGAAAGGTTGGAGGAATATGGCTTTCTTCGCATTCATAAAAGCTATCTTGTCAACATGAAGCATATCCGTAGAATCTGCAATTATAAGGTTCTGCTCGATACAGGGGAGGACCTGCCGGTTCCGCGTCTGAAGTATCAGGCTGTGAAGGAAGCTTTTGCGGCATATAAAGGGGCGTTGTGATGGAAGTATTTATAAGAAATCTGGTACTCTGCCTGTTGTCAGGCATAAGCTGCAAGCTGTTTTTCGGGATGCTTCTGCCGGAAAGAAGAAAATGGGGGATATGGGCGGACTATACGGAAATTCCGGTCTTTACGGCGGGCTTTATGCTGATTGCGGTGACGCCGATCCCTCCGTATTTCCTGCAGCCTGTCCGGGTAATTGCGGTTCTTTTTCTGATTTCCTGCCTGTATTATCGGACAGGCATTGTCAGAAATCTGCTGGCAGCTCTTTTATTCTGTGGTATTTACTGGTTGATTTCCGTAGCGTTGTATTCTGTTATCTGGGCGCTTCCCCTGCCGGGAAGCAGAGCCGTTTATGATGCGGTGGAGACTGTTGTGGAATGGATTCTTCTGTGTCTGATGATGACCCTTCATACCATGTTCAGAAAACGCGCTCATGCGCTGGCAGGTCTCAGATGGGAGCGTTTCGGGTTCTTTCCGCTGCTCGTTATGGTGGTATTGACGTCGGCCGGCGCGATCTCCTGGGAAGAAGGCACGGAAGGAAACTATGCGCAGCTGATCTTCGTTACGGGCCTCGTGATTCTGTGTGTGAGTATTCTGTATTTTGCGGTATGGAGACTGGAAAAAGAGGAAGAGCTGCGATGGCTGCAGCTTTCCGGTGAGCGGGCGAAAAATCAGATGGAAATGTACCGCAGCATGCAGAAAAATTATGAAGAGCAGCGGCGTATTCTGCACGATTACAGTAACCAGCTGCAGTGTATACAGGGAATGCTGAAAAAGGGTGAAACAGAAGAAACCCTGAGATATGTTACCGGTTTGACGGGAAGTCTGAAGGAAAATACGGACTATGTCAATACGAACCATACGGTCGTAAATGTGGTGCTGAACCGGAAATATCAGGATGCGCAGGAAAAAGGAATTGTCATGGCGCTTTTGATTAACGATCTTTCCGGACTGACCATCAGCGAGGAAGATCTCGTCATACTTCTTGTCAATTTGCTGGACAACGCGATCGAAGCATGTGAAAAGCTTGCCGAAAACAGAGTCATTCAGTTTAAAATGGTAATGGAAGAGGAGGAACTTGTCCTTTCGGTACGCAATCCGGTGAAAGAAGCCGTAAGAATCCGGGACAGACGAATTGCCACCGGCAAAAGCGATAAATCCCGCCATGGAATCGGACTTTCCAATGTGGATAACGTGATTCGGAAATATGACGGAACGAGTGTCCTGAAATGTGAAGACGGATGGTTTTATTTTGCAGCGATGATACCCTGCCCCGGCTCGGATCGGTAGAGCCGGAACGGGGTGTCTTTTTTTGTCATCTGACCGCCGATTTGTGCCGCGGGCATTGCAGGGAGCGTATTGTGAAAATATAATTAATCCACGAGAAAACAAAAAGGAGCGTGGAGAATATGAAAACACAGAAAATGAAAATCATGCTGATCACGGTACTGGGAAGCCTTTTGACGGGAGCCTGCGGGATGAGCGGACAGGCGGAAGAACAGGGGAAGGAGGCGGAAATAGAAAGGACCGTGCAGTGGACGATGGAGAGTCTGAAGGAGCTGGATCTGGATACGTTTAATGAGTGTACGGATAACTATGTGGAGACGTATTATAACTGGTTCGGATTTCCGGTGGAGACGGAGTACCGGATTTTCAACGAGCTGCTGCAGCCTGGCTTCAAGACGGGCAAAAGATACCGTTTTCAGAGGCAAATGGCGGAGAAAGTCGTGGAAGAGCTGGAATGGGAAGTTATGGACATCCGGGAAGAAAGCGGTGCGGCAGAGATCGATATGATAATTACGAACCGGAATATGGCGGATGCCATGGGATACTATGAGATTTCAGTCTGGGAGGGCATGATCGCGGCAGAAGGAAGCGGAATGTGGCAGATGGTGAGCGATATGGCGGATCTTGTAAATGGCAAAGAAGAGCTTCTTGCGATGATAGATGCGCAGGAGGAGACCTTTACGATAGCGGTTACGGTTACGGCGTATCGGGAGGACGGCGGTTGGAGGCTGCATCTGGATGATGCGTTTATCAATGCTTTTATGGGGAATCTGAACCGGGGAGATTATTCGGAGGAGATTCAGGAAAGACTGGAACAACTGGAAAAAGAATATGAAGATAAACTGGTGGAATGGGAAGCGGGCTTATGATAAACTATTACTGACCGAAGGCAGGCGAAGCAAAAACTGAAAAGCAGGGGTTGGTTATGAAGAAAAGAATTCTTATCATAGAAGATGACAGCGATCTGGCCGGTATTACGGAAGATTTACTGCGAAGCTATGGCTATGAGATACGGTGGGCAAAGGACTGTGAATCGGCATTTGACATGCTGATTCACGAGCAGTTTCAACTGCTGTTAGTGGATATTAATCTGCCGGACGGGAGCGGATTTGATGTCTGCCGGGAGCTTCGCAGGGTATCGAAGGTCCCGGTCATCTTTGCCAGTGCGCGGACGGGTGAGGAGGATAAGATAAAAGGGCTCGATATGGGAGGCGACGATTATCTTGCCAAGCCCTATTCTCTGAGGGAGCTGCTGGCGAGAGTCAATGCGCTGATGCGGCGGACTTATGGGGAAGAGAAGGAAGCGCCGGTTTACCGTTTCGGGACGGTCTGTGTGGATACCGGTATGCGGACGGCAGTGCGGAGCGGGGAGGAAATCAGACTGGCGCTGAGGGAGTTCGATCTTCTGGCATATCTGTGTGCGCATCCGAACCGGACACTTCGAAAGGAGGAACTGCTGCATGAGGTGTGGGGCGCTTTCTCGGAAGCGGAGACCGCAACCGTAGCGGTCCATATCCGGTGGCTTCGGGAAAAGCTGGAAGAAGATCCTTCCAGCCCGCGGTATATTAAAACGGTATGGGGCGTCGGATATCGGTTTGATATGACAGATAAACCGGAGGATACGTTATGAGAACAGGGATGAATAAGCAGTTTCTGAAAGCGGCATTGATTTATCTTGGACTGTTTCTGCTGACCACTTTTGCCGCTCTGTATTTTCTGGGAAAAGAAATCGGACATGAGGAGACGGAAAAAGGAGATTGTCTGGTACTGTTAAACGAAATCGAACAGCTCACAACGGGGGAAGACGGCAGCAGTCCGGCAGGAGAATCGTTTGATATCCTGAGGAACAGTCTGCGGCAGGAGGAGGCAGCGGGAGCGGCAGCCCGGTTTATATGTACGGGATTATGGTTTGCCGGTCTTGGGTTTCTTTTTCTGACGGCCGGTCTTATTTATGTATACTTCAAAATTCTGAGGCCTTTTTATAAGCTGGAAGCCTATGCGGAGGAGATCGCACCAACTTTTTCGGGGCGTTTACATGGGCTTTTGACCATATGCGCAAGGAGATTCAGACGGCAAGGAAAAACGAGGCCGAGGCAGTTTTGGAGAACAAAACGATTATTGCCACACTCTCCCACGATATCAAGACGCCTTTAGCGTCTATCCGGGCCTATGCGGAGGGGCTGGAGGCCAGTCTGGAGGCGGATTATGAACAGAGAGAGCGCTATCTGGGTGTCATGATCAGAAAATGTGACGAGGTGTCCCGCCTTGTGAACGATCTGGTGCTGCATTCTCTTTCG
Source organism: uncultured Lachnospiraceae bacterium (assembly GCA_937910785.1). Lineage (GTDB taxonomy): Bacteria > Bacillota > Clostridia > Lachnospirales > Lachnospiraceae > UBA3282. The sequence continues at coordinate 12,956 of CALDLG010000134.1, forward strand.
GAACTGGAACGGCTGGAAAT